>JAPLAT010000392.1 GCA_026393175.1 Pseudonocardiales bacterium | reverse complement strand
CCGCTCGGCCGCCGCGCGCTCGGCCTCGGCCTGTTCGGCCGCGGCGCGCTCGGCCTCGGCCTGCTCGGCCGCTGCCCGGTCGGCCTCCGCCTGCTCGGCGGCAACGCGGTCGGCCTCTGCCTGCTCGGCAGCGGCGCGGTCGGCCTCCGCCTGCTCGGCGGCGGCGCGCTCCGTGGCGGCCTGCTCGGCGGAGACACGGTCGGCCGCTGCGCGCTCGACGGCCGCCCGCTCCGCGACGGACCGGTCGGCGCCGACGCGGTCCGGGGGGCGGACGGGCGTGCGGACGGTGTCCGACGCGGCGGCGCGCAGTTCGGCCGGGGCGTGCGGGCCGGGGGCCGGGTCGTCCGGGCGGGCGATGTCGATCACCGGGCCGACCGGGCGGAGCGGGCGCAGGGGCAGGCCCTCGACCAGGTCGCTGGCGTGCTCGTCCACGGCCGTGACGGTGCCGCCGTGCGCGCCGGGCTGGAACGTCCAGTGCGCCCGGTTGTCCGAGCGCCCGGCCCGCCACGACAGCGCGACGACCCAGCGGCCGTCCTCGCCCTTCCAGGAGTCCCACTCGGCCTCGGTGTACTCCTGGCCGCGCAGGCCGAACGTGTGCGCGACGACGTCGCCGAGGGTGCGGACGTCCGGGCCGTCGGCGCGCACCGGGTGCGCCCGCTGGGCGACCTCGGCCGTGCGCGAGCGCTCCAGCAGCACGGGGTAGGCGAAGCGCTCGATCTTCTGGACGGGCACACCGGCCGCCGAGGCGACCTGGTCCACGGACGCCCCGGCGCGGATGCGGGCCTGGATCTCTCGTGGGCGCAACTGGCTCTCCAACTCGATCGCGATCTGCCCGAGCCGTGTGAGATCGCCCCGCGCCGCGGCGCGGAGCTGCTCGTCGGCGGGCACGGAGAAGCGCTCGCGCCGTCCCGGGTCCTCGAGGACGACGTCGCCGCCCTCGGTGATCCCGACGACCCGCAGCGCTCGCATCCGCACCTCCCCACCACACGGCACTCCCCGTCCGGGTGACGGTAGATGCCGAACCGCGACCTGCCACGGAGGCGCGCCGGGGGCCTGACGTGCGAATCTTCCCGAACTCGATCTCCGAGCACGCAGCGTCTCACGGATCGGCGCGCGAGGTGCAGCTGGGGCGCGTGTTACGGGTGTGACTACGCAGGGCTACTCGGCGAGCCGCTCCACGACCCAGTCCACGCACTCCGTCAGCGCGGTGACGTCCGCGGGCTCGACGGCGGGGAACATGCCGATGCGGAGCTGGTTGCGGCCGAGCTTGCGGTAGGGCTCGGTGTCGACGATCCCGTTGGCGCGCAGGACCGCCGCGACGGCCGCGGCGTCCACCGACCCGTCGAAGTCGATCGTGCCGACGACCTGCGAGCGGTGCGCCGGGTCGGCGACGAACGGCGTGGCGAACGCGGACTTCTCGGCCCAGGTGTAGAGCCGGCCCGAGGAGTCGGCCGTGCGCGCGACGCAGGCGTCGAGCCCGCCCAGGCCGTTCATCCAGTCGATCTGCTCGGCCATCAGCACCAGGGTGGCCAGCGCCGGGGTGTTGTAGGTCTGCTCCTTGAGCGAGTTGTCGACGGCGGTGGCCAGCGACAGGAACGGCGGGATCCACCGGTCGGACGCCGCGATCTCCGCGACGCGCTCCAGCGCGGCCGGGCTCATCACGGCGAACCAGAGGCCGCCGTCGGAGGCGAAGCCCTTCTGCGGGGCGAAGTAGTAGGCGTCGGCCTGGCGGATGTCGACGGGCAGCCCGCCCGCGCCCGAGGTGGCGTCGATGACGACGAGCTGGCCCTCCAGCGCCTCGGCCGGGCGGACGACCGGCACCGAGACCCCGGTGGAGGTCTCGTTGTGGGCCCAGGCGAGCACGTCGCAGGAGGCGTCGGCCTGGGGCTCGGGGGCGGTGCCCGGCTCGGAGCGCACGACGACCGGGTCGGCCAGGAAGGGGGCCCCGCGGGTGGAGTCGGCGAACTTGGCCGAGAACTCGCCGTAGGCCAGGTGCAGGGCGCGCTCGCGGACCAGGCCGAACGCCGCCGCGTCCCAGAAGGCGGTGGACCCGCCGTTGCCCAGCACGACCTGGTAGCCGTCCGGCAGCCCGAAGAGCTCCGACAGTCCCGTGCGCACCCGCGCGACGAGGGACTTCACGGGCTTCTGGCGGTGCGAGGTGCCGAGCAGGGCGCCGGCGTCGGCCAGCGCGGCCAGCTGCTCGGGCCGGACCTTGGACGGTCCGCAGCCGAAGCGCCCGTCGGAGGGCAGGAGGCCGGCGGGGATCTGCAGGTCGGTCGTAGCGGTCACGGCCACCAGTCTCGCACCGGCGGGCGGCCTCCCCGGGCGCGGGCGGGGTGCCCCGCGTCACCCCCCTTCCGGTTCGGCCGCCGGTCCGGCATGCTGCGTTGTGTGTGGAAACTCAGGGGGCATCCCGCGTGGTGGGTCGCCGGCGTGACGTTCCTGGCGCTCGTCGGCGCGGCGGGGTTCCGGGCGGTGCCCGGCGTGCTCATGGAGCCGCTGCGCGACGAGTTCGGCTGGTCGGTCACCACGATCTCCGCGGCCGTCGCCGTCAACCTCGCGCTCTACGGCCTCACCGCCCCGTTCGCCGCCGCGCTCATGGAGCGCTACGGGATCCGGCCGGTCGTCGTCGCGGCGCTGGTCGTGGTGGCCGCGGGCAGCGGGTTCACCGTCTTCATGACCGCGAGCTGGCAGCTCGTCCTGTGCTGGGGCGTGCTCGTCGGGCTCGGGACGGGGTCGATGGCGCTCGCGCTGGTGGCGACGGTCACCGGCCGCTGGTTCGTCGCGCGCCGCGGGCTCGTCTCCGGCGTGCTGACGGCGGGCGGGGCCACCGGCCAGCTGGTGTTCCTGCCGCTCATCGCCGTGGTGGCGGAGTCGTCCGGGTGGCGCACGGCGGCGCTGGGCGTCTCCGTGATCGCGCTGGCCGTCGTCCCGCTGGTGCTCCTGCTGCTGCGCGAGCGCCCCCGCGACGTCGGCGCGGTCCCCTACGGCGGGACGGCGGCCGACGACCACGACCCGGTGCGCTCGGGCGCGGGCCGGCTGGCGATCAAGGGCCTCACCGACGCCGCCCGCACGGCGCCCTTCTGGTACCTCGCCGCGGGCATGATGATCTGCGGCGCGACGACGATGGGCCTGCTCCAGCCGCACTTCATCCCCGCGGCGCACGACCACGGCATGCCGCAGACGGCCGCGGCCGGGCTGCTCGCGCTCGTCGGGCTGTTCGACATCGTCGGCACGATCGCGTCCGGCTGGCTCACCGACCGGTTCGACCCGCGCTACCTGCTGCTGGGCTACTACGTGCTGCGCGGGGCGTCGCTGGCCGCGCTGCCGGCGCTGTTCGGGCCGGACATCCAGGCCAGCATGGTGGCGTTCATCGTCTTCTACGGGCTGGACTGGGTGGCCACGATCCCGCCGACCATGGCGCTGTGCCGGGAGATCTTCGGCGCGCAGGCGCCCGTCGTGTTCGGCTGGGTGTTCGCCTCGCACCAGGTCGGCGCGGCCGTCATGGCGCTGGCCGCGGGCGTCGTGCGCGACGTCTCCGGCGCCTACGACCTGGCCTGGCAGGTCGGCGGGGCGCTGTGCCTGCTGGCGGGCGTCCTGTCGCTGGCCGTCCGCCGCGACCGGGTCGGGAGTGGCGCGACCGGGTCGTGAGCGGCTACGAGGGTTGGAGCACTCGTAGCCGCTCACGGGCGGCGTCAGCCGCTGACCTGCTCCCACCCCTCGACGTCCTGGGGGCGGCGCGGGCCGGGGCCGATGTACTGCGCGGAGGGCCGCACGAGCTTGTTCTCGCGCTTCTGCTCGAGGATGTGCGCCGACCAGCCCGCGGTGCGGGCGCTGGTGAACATCGCCGGCATCATGTGCGGCGGCACCTCGGCGAAGTCGAGGATGACCGCCGCCCAGAACTCGACGTTGGTCTCGATGGGGTGGTCGGGCCGCCGCTCGCGCAGCTCGGCCAGCGCCGCCTGCTCCAGCGCGACGGCCACCTCGTAGCGCGGCGCGTTGAGCTCGCGGCAGGTGCGGCGCAGCACGCGGGCCCGCGGGTCCTCGGCCCGGTAGACCCGGTGCCCGAAGCCCATGAGCTTCTCCTTGCGGTCGAGGATGCCCTTGACCAGCCCGACCGGGTCGTCGGTGCGCTCGACCTCCTCCAGCATCGGCAGGACGCGGGCGGGCGCGCCGCCGTGCAGCGGGCCGGACATCGCGCCGATCGCGCCGGACATGGCCGCCGCCACGTCGGCACCGGTGGAGGCGATGACGCGCGCGGTGAACGTGGAGGCGTTCATGCCGTGCTCGCACGCCGAGACCCAGTAGGCGTCGATCGCCTTCGTGTGGGCCGGGTCGGGGTCGCCCCGCCAGCGGGTCATGAAGCGCTCGGTGATCGTGCGGCACTCGTCGATGCGGGCCTGCGGCACCGCGGGGACGCCGATCCCGCGCGCGGACTGCGCCACGTAGGACAGGGCCATCACCGAGGCGCGGGCCAGCTGCTCGCGGGCCTCCTCCTCTCCGGTGTCCAGCAGCGGCCGGTAGCCCCAGTAGGGCGCCAGCATGGCCAGCGCGGCCTGCACGTCGACGCGGACGTCGCCGGTGTGGACGGGGATGGGGAACGGGTCGGCCGGGGGCAGGCCCGGCCCGAACCGGCCGTCGACGAGCAGCGCCCACACGTTGCCGAAGGTGACGGTGCCGACCAGGTCCTCGATGTCGACGCCCCGGTAGCGCAGGGCGCCGCCGTCCTTGTCGGGTTCGGCGATCTCGGTGCGGAAGGCGACGTGGCCCTCCAGCCCCGACCTGAAGCCCGGCGGGGGCGGCGGTACCTCGTGGGTGCTCGGCGCTGCGGACGTCGGCGCTGTGGTCACGCGTCTCTCCTCGTGGGGAACCCGGCTCGACACGCCCCGGGTCGACACACCGGGTGGCGACGTCGGCCGGGACACACCCGCGCCGGGCCGGGTGCGCCCGCGCACGCGCGAACCACGCCGGGTGACCGGCACGGATGGCGTCACCCTGCCCCTGCGGGCAGCGGGAGGCAACGGGGCACACGGGTGGCATCGGTCACCGGGATTGTCGGGGTGGTCACCGGCGACCTACCGTCACCGGACCGGGACGGGGAGGTACCGATGGCGGAACAGCTGGCGGCGATGCGGGTGGACTACGGCGCGACGGGCTCGGACGGGTTCGACGTCGGCGACCTGGCCCCCACCTGGCACGAGCAGCTCGCCGGCTGGCTGGAGAAGGCCGAGGCCGACGGCGTCGTCGAGGCGAACGCGATGGTGCTGGCCACGGCGGGCGCGGACGGGCGCCCGGCGTCCCGCACGGTGCTGTGCAAGGGCCTGGACGCGCGCGGCGTCGTGTTCTTCACGAACTACACCTCCGCGAAGAGCCACGACCTGCGCTCGACGCGCTACGCGAGCGCGACGTTCCCCTGGTATGCCCAGCACCGGCAGGTCCACGTGCGGGGGCCGGTGGAAATGGTCACCCCGGCCGAGACGCTGGCCTACTGGTCCTCGCGCCCGCGCGGGTCGCAGCTGGGCGCCTGGGCGTCGGCCCAGTCGGCGCCGGTGCGCGAGCGCCGCGTGCTCGACGACGCGCTGGAGGGCGTCACCCGCCGGTTCGGCGAGGACGGGCCGGTGCCGGTGCCCCCGCACTGGGGCGGCTGGCGGATCAAGCCCGACCAGGTGGAGTTCTGGCAGGGCCGGTCGAACCGGATGCACGACCGGCTGCGGTTCGAGCTGGCCTCCGACCGCAGCTGGACGGTGCGCAGGCTCGCCCCCTGACGGGGTGGTAGTTCTGAAGGGGTGAGCCGTCCGGAGCAACCGACCCAGCCGACCGGTGACCCCCGCACCGTCCCCGTCGCCGGGCCGACGCGCCGGATCCGGACGGCCGTGCGGGGCGCGTTCGCCGACACGCGCCCGCTGCGCACGCCGTCCTACCGGCGGCTCTGGCTGGCCGGCGCCGTCACCACGGTGGGGGCGCAGCTCTCCGTCGTGGCCGTGCCGACGCAGATCTACCAGCTCACCGGCTCGTCGGCGTGGGTCGGCCTGACCGGTGTGTTCGGCCTCGTGCCGCTGATCGTGTTCGGGCTGTGGGGCGGGGCGATCGCCGACGCCGTCGACCGGCGGACGCTGCTGCTGGCCAGCGGGGCCGGCATCGCGGCGAGCGCGCTGCTGCTGTGGGTCACCTCGGCGAGCGGGCTGGGCGGCGTGTGGCTCGTGCTGTCGCTGTTCGCGGTGCAGACGGCGTTCCTCGCGGTCAACCAGCCCACCCGCAACGCCGCGATCGCCCGGCTGCTGCCCGCCGAGCAGCTGCCCGCGGCGAACGCGCTGAACATGACCGTCGTCCAGGTCGGCGCGATCGCGGGGCCGCTGCTGGCGGGCGTGCTCATCCCGGTGATCGGGCTGCCGACGCTGTACCTGCTCGACGCGATCGCCCTGCTCGCCACGCTGTGGGCCACCTGGCGGCTCCCCGCGCTGCCGCCCGAGCGGCGCGCCGGGGCGGCGAAGCAGCGGGCCGGGCTCCGCGAGGTCGTCGCCGGGTTCCGCTACGCCGCGGCCTACCCGGTGCTGCTCGTGTCGTTCCTCATCGACGTGGTGGCGATGGGCTTCGGGATGCCGCGCGTGGTGTTCCCGGAGATCTCGCAGACCGTGTTCGGCGACCCGCCGGGCGGCGGCCCCGCGCTCGGGCTGCTGTTCGCCGCCATCCCGATCGGCATGGTCGTGGCCGGGCTGTTCTCCGGCTGGCTGCACCGGGTGCGCCGGCACGGCGTCGCGGTGACGGCGGCGATCTGCGTGTGGGGCGTGTCCGTCGCGCTGTTCGGGACGACGAGCTCGCTGCTGCTCGCGGTCGTGTTCCTGGCCGTCGGCGGCGCGGCCGACCTCGTCAGCTCGGTCTACCGGACCTCGATCCTGCAGACGGTCGCCACCGACGAGATGCGCGGCCGCATGCAGGGCGTGTTCCTCGTCGTCGTGGCGGGCGGCCCGCGGCTGGCCGACCTGTGGCACGGGCCCGCCGCCGCGTGGGTCGGGCCGGGCGCGGCGGCGGTGGTGGGCGGCGTCGCCGTCGTGGTCGGCGCCCTGGTCGTGGTGCGCTGCTACCCCGTGTTCTGGCGGTACCGCGCTCCCGGGTGACGGCCGCCGCGTCGTCGGTCACGGCGCTTCCTCGAGGACTCGGTGAACACGGCCGAGGAGTGCCACGACCCGGGGCGGATCCTCCCCCGGGCGATGCCATGGGGCACGTCCGTCGCGGCGGCGATCCCCGTCGTGGTGGCCGTTCCGTCGTCCACGCCGGCGCCCGCGAACGAGCCGGCCGACGCCGGGTCGAGCGCGCTGTGCCGGGGCGTCGACCGGCTCGTCGTCGGCCCGCCGCGGCCCGGCGACGCCGGGCACCCCGACCGGGGGTGACGGACGCGGCAGGCCGTCCGGCCAGCGCCCGGCCACCTCCGAGCACTAGGTTCGGTATCGAGCAGAGAGACCAGCGAGTGTGAGGGAACCTCCACATGACGGACAGCGACAAGGCCGTACTCACCTACCCCGGCGGCCAGCACGAGATGCCGATCAGCCCCGCGACCGAGGGCAGCTCCGCGTTCGACGTCAGCAAGCTGCTGGCCCAGACCGGGCTGACGACGCTGGACCAGGGCTTCGGCAGCACGGCGGCCTGCCAGTCGAAGATCACCTACATCGACGGTGACGCGGGCATCCTGCGCTACCGCGGCTACCCCATCGACCAGCTCGCCGAGAAGTCGACGTTCCTCGAGACGAGCTACCTGCTCATCTACGGCGAGCTGCCCACCCAGGAGCAGCTGTCCTCGTTCACCAACAAGGTCAGCCGGCACACCCTGCTGCACGAGGACCTCAAGCGGTTCTTCGACGGCTTCCCGCGCGACGCGCACCCCATGCCGGTGCTGTCGAGCGCGGTCAGCGCCCTGTCGACCTTCTACCAGGACGCGCTGGACCCCTTCGACTCCGAGGCCGTCGAGCTGTCCACCGTGCGGCTGCTGGCCAAGGTGCCGACCATCGCGGCGTACGCCTACAAGAAGTCGATCGGCCAGCCGTTCCTCTACCCGGACAACTCGCTGGGCCTGGTCGAGAACTTCATGCGCATGACGTTCGGCTTCCCGGCCGAGCCCTACGAGGTCGACCCCGACCTCGCCCGGGCGCTGGACGTGCTGCTGATCCTGCACGCCGACCACGAGCAGAACTGCTCGACGTCCACCGTGCGGCTCGTCGGCTCGTCGCAGGCGAACCTGTTCGCGAGCGTGTCCGCCGGCATCAACGCCCTGTTCGGCCCGCTGCACGGCGGGGCCAACCAGGCGGTGCTGGAGATGCTGCAGAAGATCCAGCGCGAGGAGAACGGCAACGTCGACGCCTACGTCGACCGGGTGAAGAACAAGGACGACAAGGGCGCCCGCCTGATGGGCTTCGGGCACCGGGTCTACAAGAACTACGACCCGCGCGCGAAGATCGTCAAGCAGAACGCCGACCAGATCCTCAAGAAGCTCGGCGTCACCGACCCGCTGCTCGACATCGCCATGGCGCTGGAAGAGAAGGCGCTGGCCGACGACTACTTCATCGAGCGCAAGCTCTACCCGAACGTCGACTTCTACACCGGCGTGATCTACCGGGCGATGGGCTTCCCGACGAAGATGTTCACGGTGCTGTTCGCGCTGGGCCGGCTCCCCGGCTGGATCGCGCACTGGCGCGAGATGATCGCGGACCCCGGCACGAAGATCGGCCGGCCGCGCCAGCTGTACACCGGTGCCACCGAGCGCGCCTACGTGGGAATGTCCGACCGCTGACGCGGTCCGCGGCCGACCCGGGCGCCGGCGCGGCGCCCGGGCCGTCGGCGTGTGCGGCGCCCGTCGCGACCCGCACCGGGCCGGGCCCGCGGTGCGGGCCCACCCGGCCGTGGTCCGGGTCGTCCGTCGCCGCGCGGGGCGCCGCGCGCGGCACTACCGTCGCCGCTCATGAGTGACGTCGCCGTCGTCTGGTTCCGCCGCGACCTGCGGGTGCGCGACCAGCCGACGTTCCTCGCCGCCGCGGACGCGGCCCCGCGCGCGCTCGCGCTGTTCGTGCTCGATCCCACGCTGCTCGACCCGTCCGGCGCCGCCCGGCGCACGTTCCTGTTCCGGGCCCTGCGCTCGCTGGACGACGCGCTGGGCGGGCGGCTGCTCGTCGTGCGCGGCGACCCGGCCGACGTCGTGCCCCGGATCGCCGCCGCCGTCGACGCCGGCACCGTGCACGTCGCCGCCGACTTCGGGCCCTACGGCACCCGCCGCGACGAGGCCGTCGAGAAGGCCCTCGGCGAGGACGGGCGCACCCTGGTCCGCTCCGGCTCGCCCTACGCCGTCGCGCCGGGACGGGTGCGCAAGGCCGACGGCGAGCCGTTCCGGGTGTTCACGCCGTTCCGCCGCGCGTGGGCGTCGCACGGCTGGCGCGCGCCCGCCGACACCGACGCGGCCACGCTGGACTGGATCGACCCGTCGGAGAAGGACGGCGGGCCGCGCGCGGTGCGGATCCCCGACGACGAGCAGGTGGACGCCCCGCTGCCCGAGGCGTCCGAGGACGCGGCGCTGGCGCAGTGGCGGGAGTTCCTCGACGGTCCGGTCGGCGAGTACGGCAGCGCCCGCGACCGGCCCGACCGGCCCGGCACCTCGCGGATGTCGGTGCACCTGAAGTACGGGCTCGTGCACCCCCGCACGATGCTCGCGGACCTGGCGCCCAAGCGGTCGGAGTCCGCCGAGGTCTACACCACCGAGCTCGCCTGGCGGGAGTTCTACGCCGACATCCTCCACCAGCGCCCCGACTCGGCGCGGAAGAACTACGACCGGGCCTTCGACGCGCTGCCCGTCGCGTCCGGGGCGCGGGCCCGGGCCGACTTCGACCGCTGGCGGGAGGGGCGCACCGGCTTCCCGATCGTCGACGCCGGGATGCGTCAGCTGCGCGCGCAGGCGTGGATGCACAACCGGGTCCGGATGATCGTCGCGAGCTTCCTGGTCAAGGACCTGCACCTGCCGTGGTGGTGGGGCGCGCGGCACTTCATGCAACTCCTGGTGGACGGCGACCTCGCCTCCAACCAGCACGGCTGGCAGTGGACCGCGGGCAGCGGCACCGACGCCTCGCCCTACTTCAGGGTGTTCAACCCGATCACCCAGGGGGAGCGGTTCGATCCGCAGGGCGACTACGTGCGCGAGTTCGTCCCGGAGCTGCGCGACGTCGCGGGCAAGGCCGTGCACCAGCCCTGGACCCTGCCCGACGGCATCCCCGAGGGCTACCCCGAGCCGATGGTGGACCACAAGGCCGAGCGGCTGGAGGCCCTGGCGCGCTACGAGCAGGTGAAGGCCGCCCGCTCGTAGGCCACCGGCGGGGGCCCGGACGGGTCCGGCCGGGGCCGGGTACGTTCCCCGGCATCAGGAGGGGAGACGACCATGACCGAACCGCGTCGCCGTCGCCGCTGGGTGGTGCCGGCCCTGGTGCTGGCCGGCGCCGGCATCCTGGTCGCCCGCCGGTCCCGGGCACGGCCGGCCGAGGACGTGTGGGCCTCCGCCGCGGCCACCCCGACCCCTGCGCTCCCGACCCCTGCGCCCCCGACCCCTGCGCCCCCGGCGGTGCGGGTGGGGGGCGAGCCGTCGGGCCGCAACGGCGGCCGGCACACCGCCGCCCCGGACGAGGAGCCCGGCCGCGGCAACGGCAGGTCGACCGCCCCCGTCGCCGACCCCGCTCCCCCCGCGGCCGACGCGGTCACCCCGCCGGCCGGGGAGACCGCCACCCCGGACGGGCCGCCCGCGCCGGAGGCGAGCCCGCCCACCGGTGACCCGGGTCCCGTTGCCCCGTCCCCCGCGGACGCGTCCCCCGCCACGGCCGTGCCCGGTGACGCCGTTCCCGCTGCTCCGGGCGATGCCGAGGCCGATCCTGCCGCGGCGGTCGCGCCCGCCGACACCCCGCCGGCCGGGACCGGAGCCTCCACGGCAGGGGAGGGCACGCCGGCGGCGCCCGATGCGCCGACCCCGCTCGCGGCGGACCCGCCCACCACCCGGCGCCCCTCCCCA
>JAPLAT010000588.1 GCA_026393175.1 Pseudonocardiales bacterium | reverse complement strand
ACGCCGCGGTGCCGCCGCTGCGCCCCGCCGGGCCGCCGCGGCTCGCCCTGGCCGTGCTCGCCGCGACGCTCGTCGGGTTCGGGGCGTCCTCCCTCGCCGGGGTGGAGCCGGTGTGGGTGGCGCTGGCCGGGGCGGTCGCGCTCGCCGCCCGCCCGCTGGCCGGGCGGCGGATCACCCCGGGCGCGCTGCTGCGGGCCGCGGACCCGCTGTTCTGCCTGTTCGTGCTCGCGCTGGGCGTCGTCGTCGAGGCGGTGACCGAGGGCGGGCTCGGCGACCTGCTCGCCGCCGCCGTCCCCACGGCGACGACGCTGCCCGCCTTGCTGGGCCTGGCCGCGCTCGCGGCGCTGGCGGCGAACCTGCTCAACAACATCCCCGCCGTGCTGGTGCTGCTCTCCGTGCTCGGCGACGCCCCGGCGCCCGGGCTGGTGCTCGCCGTGCTCATCGGCGTCAACGTCGGGCCGAACCTCACCTACGTGGGGTCGCTCGCGACGCTGCTGTGGCGCCGCGTGCTCGCCGGCACCGACGACGCCCCGCGCACGGCCGAGTTCCACGGCCTCGGGCTGGTGACGGTGCCGCTGTGCCTGGTCGCCGGCGTCGTCGCGCTGTGGGCCGGGCTCGCCCTCGTCTGACGCGGTCTCAGGTGAGCAGCAGCGCGATGCCCACCGCGAGCCCGAGCAGGACGACGGCCCAGCGCAGCACGTTCTCGGGCAGCCGCCGGGCGAGCTTCGCGCCGAGGTAGCCGCCGAGCAGCGTGGTGGGGGCGAGCAGGGCGACGGCCAGCCAGTCCACCGGTGCGCCGACCGCGAAGATGGCGACGGTGACGGTGGCGATCACCAGCGAGAGCAGGCCCTTGAGCGCGTTGATCCGGCGCAGGGCGTCGCCCACGCAGAGCGAGAGCGTCGCGATGAGGATGACGCCCAGCGCGCCGCCGAAGTAGCCGCCGTAGACCGCGGCGAGGAAGACGGCGGGCAGCAGCGCGCCGACGCGGTCCGGAGCCCCCGCGGCCGGGGTGCCGATCTTCCTCTTCAGCCACGGTCCGGCCGCCATCACGGCGCTGGCCAGCAGCACCAGTGCGGGCACGATCGCGTCGAACACCGCGGCGGGCAGCACCAGCAGCAGCACGCAGCCCACGGCCGAGCCGAGCACCGCCACGGCCGAGGTGAGCAGGATCCGGCGGCGCTGCCCGCCGAGGTCCTGGCGCGCCCCGACGACGATGCCCAGGTAGCCCGGCCATTGCGCCACGGAGTTGGTGACGTTCGCGGCCAGCGGCGGGAAGCCCACCGCGAGCAGCGCCGGGAACACCAGCAGCGACCCGCCGCCCGCCACCGCGTTGACGGCGCCCGCGAGCACCCCCGCGACGAGCAGGAAGGCCAGCGCGAGCGGGGAGTCGACGATCACGGGTGGACGGTATGTCGGGGGCGTGCGGGCCGCCCGTCCGGGAGGGACGATGGCCGGGTGGAGCAGGACGAGCCCGGCGACCCGGTCTGCTGGCTGCACCGGCTCTGCCCGGAGTGCGGCGCCGTGCCCTCCGGGGAGGACGACGGGGCGTGCTGGCGCTGCGGCAATCCGGCGGACGGCGCCGCGCCCGACGGGTAGCGTCCGCGGGGTGCCGACGCTGATCTTCGACGCCGACGACACGCTGTGGGAGAACAACGTGCTCTACGAGCGCGTCGCCCGCGACTTCTTCGCCTGGCTCGCCCACCCCGACGAGGCCCACGCCCGGGCCGTGCACCGCGACGTCGAGCGGGCCACCGTCCGTTCCCACGGCTACGGCACCGTGTCGTTCCTGCGCACCCTGCACGACACCGTCGAGCGGCTGCGGGACCGCCCGCCCACCGCCGCCGAGCGGGAGCAGGTCGACGCCCTGGCCGCCGTGCTCGCCCGCCACGAGATGGAGCTCGTGCCCGGCGTCGTCGAGGTGCTCACCGAGCTCGGCGGCCGCCACGACCTGCGGCTGCTCACCAAGGGCCAGGTCGCCGAGCAGCAGGCCAAGATCGACGCGTCCGGGCTGGCCGGGTACTTCGCCAGCGTGCACATCGTCGCGGAGAAGGACGTGCACACCTACCGCGGCCTGGTGCACGAGCTGTCCCTGCGCCCGGCGGACACCTGGATGATCGGCAACTCGCCGCGCTCGGACGTGCTGCCCGCCCGCGCCGCGGGGCTGCACGCGGTCTACGTGCCGAACCCGAACACTTGGGCGCACGAGCACGCCGACGTCGACGACCCGGACGTGCTCGTCGTCGGGTCGCTGCGGGAGATCACCGCGCACCTGTGAGGGCCGCTTCCTGAGTGCTCCCACCTGCCGTATCGAGGCAACCTGAGAGCCCGCCGGACGTCCGGAGAGGCACACGGACCGCACCGTGCCCGACCCGGGAGGTAGCCATGTCCCGCACGTTCCGCCTGCTGGCCGTCGCGCTGCTCGTGCTCGCCGGGGCCGCGGTCGGGGTC
>JAPLAT010000366.1 GCA_026393175.1 Pseudonocardiales bacterium | reverse complement strand
CGGGGTGGTGGCTGCCGGGGCTGCGGCGGCCGGGGTGGCGTCAGCTGGGGCTGCGGTGACCGGCGCGGCGGCGGCCGGGGCTGCGGCGCCCGGGGTGGTGGCGGCCGGGGCTTCGGCGACCAGGACGGCGACCGGCGCGAGGTCGGCCGCGGTGGCGGGGGCGCCCGTGGGCAGGTCGGGCTCGGGGTCCAGGCGGTGGCGGGCGGTCAACGGCGGGGCCTTCCGGGGCGGCGCGCCGGCGGTGGCGCGCACGGGTGGGGGGAGCTCGCGGAAGACATCGTCCGTCCTTGCCCTCGTGTTGCCCCGTTCCCCCGTACGTCACCTGAACAGCCCATGCCCGCAATCAGGTTGCCGCGCAGCGCTACCGTCGGTGTGGTGACAGGCGTGAACCCGTGCTGACCCGGCTGCTGCGCGAGCGGCTGCGGCCCTACGCACGTCCCCTGCTGCTGGTGGTGGGCCTGCAGCTCGTCGGCACGATGGCCTCGCTGTACCTGCCGAGCCTCAACGCCGACATCATCGACACCGGCATCGCCCGCGGCGACACGGGCTACATCCTCACGGCGGGCGGCTGGATGCTGCTGGTGACGCTCGTGCAGGTGCTGTGCTCGGTCGCCGCGGTGTTCTACGGCGCCCGCACGGCGATGGGCTTCGGGCGCGACGTGCGCGCCGCGGTGTTCGACCGGGTCGGCGAGTTCTCCGCGCGCGAGGTGAACCGCTTCGGGGCGCCGTCGCTGATCACCCGCAGCACGAACGACGTGCAGCAGGTGCAGATGCTCGTCCTCACCTCCTGCACCATGCTCGTCGCCGCGCCGATCATGTGCGTGGGCGGCGTGGTCATGGCGCTGCGGGAGGACGTCGCGCTGTCCTGGCTGGTGGCGGTGTGCGTGCCGGTGCTGGTCGTGGCGATCGGGCTGGTGATCGTGCGGATGGTGCCGCGGTTCCGGCTCATGCAGGTGCGCATCGACGCCGTCAACCGGATCCTGCGCGAGCAGATCACCGGCGTGCGGGTCGTGCGCGCGTTCGTCCGCGAGCCGCGCGAGATCGAGCGGTTCGGCGCGGCCAACACCGACCTCACCGACGTCGCGGTCAGCGCGGGCCGGCTCCAGGCGCTGATCTTCCCGATCGTCATGCTCGTGCTCAACGTGTCCAGCGTGGCGGTGCTGTGGTTCGGCGCCGAGCGGATCGACGCGGGGCAGATGCAGATCGGGGCGCTCACCGCGTTCCTGCAGTACCTGCTGCAGATCCTCATGGCCGTCATGATGGCCACCTTCATGGCGATCATGATCCCGCGCGCCGCGGTGTGCGCGGACCGGATCGTCGAGGTGCTCGACACCGAGCCCTCGGTGCGGCCGCCCGCGGCCCCGGTCGCCCCGGCCCGCCGGGACGGCCTCGTCGAGTTCGACGGGGCCGGCTTCCGCTACCCCGGCGCCGCCGCCCCGGTGCTGTCCGGGGTCACGTTCACGGCGCGCCCCGGGGAGACGACGGCGGTCATCGGCAGCACCGGCGCGGGCAAGACGACGCTGGTCTCGATGGTGCCGCGGCTGTTCGACGCCACGGACGGCGCGGTGCGGGTGGACGGCGTGGACGTCCGGGAGCAGGACCCGGAGGTGCTCTGGCGGCGCATCGGCTGGGTGCCGCAGAGGCCGTTCCTGTTCTCCGGGACGGTCGCGAGCAACCTGCGCATGGGCGACGCGGACGCGACCGACGAGGAGCTGTGGTCGGCGCTGGAGATCGCCCAGGCCGCCGACTTCGTCCGCGAGATGCCCGACGGCCTCGACTCGCGGATCGAGCAGGGCGGCACGAACGTCTCCGGCGGGCAGCGCCAGCGGCTCGCGATCGCCCGCGCCCTGGTCCGCCGCCCGGCGGTGTACGTGTTCGACGACTCCTTCTCCGCGCTCGACCTCGCCACGGACGCCCGGCTGCGGGCCGCGCTCGGCCCGGTGACGGCCGAGGCGACCGTGATCGTCGTGGCGCAGCGGGTCTCCACCATCGCCGGCGCGCACAAGATCGTCGTGCTGGAGGACGGGGAGGTGGTCGGCATCGGCCGCCACGAGGAGCTGCTGGCCGGGTGCCCGACCTACCGGGAGATCGTGGAGTCCCAGATGGAGGTCTCGGTGTGAGCGGGCGGGCGGACGAACCCTCGGCCCGGCGCCTCCGCGCGGCGCCGGGCCCGCGCCGGGAGGGGGAGCGATGAGCACCGCGACCCCACCCCGGTCTCCGAAGCAGGACGCCGAGACCGCCGAGGCCGCCCGCGGGATGGCCAACGCCCGGCGCGGCGGCGGCCCGCCCTGGGCGGGCGTCGGCCAGCCCGCGGAGAAGGCGTCGACGTTCCTGCCGTCGGCGAAGCGGCTGGTCGGGCGGCTCGCGCCGGAGCGCGTGGGCGTGCTGGCCGTGCTCGCCCTCGGCGTGGTGTCGGTGGCGCTCAACGTCGTCGGCCCGCTCCTGCTCGGCGCGGCCACCGACGTCATCTTCGCCGGGGTGATCGGCCGCTCGCTGCCCCCCGGGGTGAGCGCCGAGCAGGCCGCGGAGGCGGCCCGGGCCCGGGGGGACGGCGCGCTCGCCAACCTCATCGAGGCCCACGGCGTCGTCCCGGGGCTGGGCATCGACTTCCCCGCGCTGGGGATGGTGCTGCTCGGCGTCATCGCGCTCTACGTCGGCGCGGCGCTGTTCGGCTACGCGCAGGGCTACCTGCTCAACGGCATCGTGCAGCGCACGGTGTTCACGCTGCGCCGCGAGAGCGAGGAGAAGCTGCACCGCCTGCCGCTGCGCTACCTCGACGAGCAGCAGCGCGGGGAGATCCTCTCCCGGGTCACCAACGACGTCGACAACGTGTCCACCAGCCTGCAGCAGACGCTCTCGCAGCTGCTCACCTCGCTGCTGACGATCGTCGGCGTGCTGGCGATGATGCTGGTCGTCTCCCCCCTGCTGACGCTCGTGGCGCTGGTGGCGATCCCGCTGTCGCTGATGCTCACCACGGCCATCGCGAAGCGCAGCCAGCCGCAGTTCGTGGCCCAGTGGCGCGGCACCGGCCGGCTCAACGCGCTGATCGAGGAGACGTTCACCGGCCACGAGCTGGTGCGGGTGTTCGGCCGCACCGAGCGCTCCGCCGCGGACTTCGCCGAGCGCAACGCCGACCTCTACGAGGCGAGCTTCCGGGCGCAGTTCGTCTCCGGGATCATCATGCCGGCGATGATGTTCGTCGGGAACCTGACCTACGTCGCGGTGGCCGTCATCGGCGGGCTGCGGGTGGCGTCGGGGGCGCTGTCGCTGGGCGACGTGCAGGCGTTCATCCAGTACTCGCGCCAGTTCACCCAGCCGCTCACCCAGGTGGCGTCGATGGCGAACCTGCTGCAGTCCGGCGTCGCGTCGGCGGAGCGGGTGTTCGAGCTGCTCGACGCGCCCGAGCAGAGCCCGGACCCGGCCGTGCCGCTGGTCCGGGCCGGCCGGGCCGGGCGGGTCGCGTTCGAGCACGTGTCGTTCCGCTACCGGGCCGACACCCCGCTCATCGAGGACCTGTCGCTGGTGGCCGAGCCGGGGCAGACCGTCGCGATCGTCGGGCCGACCGGGGCGGGCAAGACCACGCTGGTCAACCTCATCCTGCGGTTCTACGAGCTCGACTCCGGGCGGATCACGCTCGACGGGGTGGACATCGCGAAGATGGCGCGCGCCGACCTGCGCTCGGGCATCGGGATGGTCCTGCAGGACACGTGGCTCTTCGGCGGCACCATCCGCGACAACATCGCCTACGGCAACCCGGACGCCACCGAGGAGCAGGTGCTCGCCGCGGCCCGGGCCACCTACGTCGACCGGTTCGTCCGCAGCCTCCCCGACGGCTACGACACCGTGATCGACGAGGAGGGCAGCAACGTCAGCGCGGGGGAGAAGCAGCTCATCACGATCGCGCGGGCGTTCCTGGCCGACCCGGCGCTGCTGATCCTCGACGAGGCGACCAGCTCCGTCGACACCCGCACCGAGGTGCTCGTGCAGCGGGCGATGGCCGCGCTGCGCACCGACCGCACCAGCTTCGTCATCGCCCACCGGCTCTCCACGATCCGCGACGCCGACCTCATCCTCGTGATGGAGGCGGGCCGGATCGTCGAGCAGGGCACCCACGCGCAGCTGCTGGCGGCCGGGGGCGTCTACCGCGCGCTGCACGACTCCCAGTTCGCGGGGGCCGCGGCCGACCGATGACTTCCGCCCGGCCGGGCCGTCCCACCACCATGCGCTCCGCACCCGAACGGGCCTTCCTGCACCTGCTCGTCGACACGCTGTTCGTGTCGGTCACCCACTTCACGGTGTGGTTCGCCGTGACGTTCTGGGTCTACCTGCAGACCCGGTCGGTCTTCGCCACCGGGATCATCGCCGGGCTGTTCCTGGTGATGACCTCGCTGTCGGGCATCGGGTTCGGCAGCATCGTCGACCACCACCCCAAGCGCACCGTGATGATCGGGTCCAACGCGGTCGCGCTCGTCCTCTACGCCGCGGCGCTGGCGGTGTACCTGGCGGCGGGCGACGCCGCCTTCACCGACCCGGCGAGCCCCCTGCTGTGGGCGTTCGTGCTGCTGCTCATGTCCGGGGTGATCGTGGGCAACCTGCGGGGCATCGCGATGTCCACCGCGGTGACGCTGCTCGTGCCCGCCGAGCGCCGCGACCGGGCCAACGGGCTCGTCGGCACCGTGTCGGGGGTGTCGTTCCTCGTCACGTCCGTGATCAGCGGGCTGCTCGTCGGGCTCTCGGGCATGTTCCACGCGCTGGTGCTGGCGCTGGTCGTCGTCGGGGCGTCGGTGCTGCACCTGGCCACCGTGCACGTACCCGGCGACCGGCCCGCCCCTTCCGCCGGCGACGGCGCGAGCCGGGTCGACCTGCGCGGCACCCTCGCCGTCGTCGCCGCGCTGCCGGGGCTGTTCGCGCTCATCGCGTTCAGCACGATCAACAACTTCCTCGGCGGCGTCTACATGGCGCTGCTGGACGCCTACGGCCTCTCGATCATGTCGGTGCAGGAGTGGGGCCTGCTGTGGGGCGTGCTGTCCACCGGCTTCATCATCGGTGGGCTCGTGATCGCCCGCCGCGGGCTGGGGTCGAGCCCGCTGCGCTCGCTGCTCGTGGCCAACGTGGTGCTGTGGGTGCTGGCCACCACGTTCACGCTGCACCGCTCCGTGCTCGTGCTCGGCGTCGGCATGTTCCTCTACCTCTGCGTGATCCCGTTCATCGAGGCCTCCGAGCAGACGGTGCTGCAGAAGGTCGTGCCCTTCGAGCGGCAGGGCCGGGTGTTCGGCTTCGCGCAGAGCGTCGAGCAGGCCGCCTCGCCGCTCACCGCCTTCCTCATCAGCCCGGTCGCGCAGTTCGTCTTCATCCCGTTCATGACGACGGGCGCCGGCGTCGAGCTGATCGGCGGCTGGTTCGGCACCGGGCCTGACCGCGGCATCGCGCTGGTGTTCGTGCTGACCGGGCTCGTCGGGCTGGTGCTGACGCTCGCCGCCTTCGGCACCCGGCAGTACCGCGACCTGTCGCGGCGGTACGCGCTCGCCGACGCGCCGCCGGCGGCCGCCCCCGCGGGCTGACGGGCCGGGAGGATATCGTGCCCGCGTGACGGCCGCCTGGGAGACGACGCAGACCGTATCCGCCCCCGGGGCGCGTCCGCGGGCCCTGATCGTCTCGCTCTACGGCCTCTACGCCCGCCCGCACGAGGGGTGGCTGGCCGTCGCCTCGGTCGTGCGGCTGATGGCCGACCTCGGCGTCGACGGCCGGGCGGTCCGCTCCTCGGTGTCCCGGCTCAAGCGTCGGGGCCTGCTGCAGCCGGAGAAGGTCGGGCGGGCGGCGGGCTACCGGCTCACCGCGGCCGGGCAGGACATCCTCGCCGAGGGCGACGCGCGGATCTTCGGCCGCCGCCGCGGCACCGTGGCCGACGGCTGGCTGCTCGTGACGTTCTCGGTGCCCGAGAGCGAGCGCGACAGGCGCCACCTGCTCCGCGCGCAGCTCACCCGGCTCGGGCTGGGCATCGTGGGCCCCGGGCAGTGGATCGCGCCCGCCCACCTGGAGGCCGAGGTCGTCACGACCCTGGAGCGCGCCGGGCTGCGCGGGTTCACCGAGCTGTTCCGTAGCAGGCACGTCCCCACGCGCCCGGTGCGCGAGGTGGTGCGCACCTGGTGGGACCTCGACGCGCTCGACGCCGTGCACGCCGACTTCCTGGAGCGCTTCTCCCCGGTCCGGGACCGGTGGACCGCCGAGCCGGACGGGCCCGACGTGCGCGCGTTCACCGACTTCGTCGAGGTGGTGACGGCCTGGCGGCGGCTGCCCTACCTCGACCCGGGCCTGCCGCTGGAGGCGCTGCCGCCCGGGTGGATCGGCGTGGCGGCCGAGGACCTGTTCGCCGACCTGCGCGGGCGGCTGGCCGCCCGGGCCGCGGCGCACGCCCGCACGGTCACCGGCTGACCCGCGCGGCCGCCACGGCCTGGATCTCGACGATCGCCTCGGGCTGCCACAGCGCCGCGACGCCGATGCCCGCCATCGCGGGGTAGTCGGTGCCGGCCAGCTCCCGCCAGACGCGCCCGATCTCGCGCCCGTTGGCCTGGTAGCCGGGGACGTCGGTGAGGTAGATCGTGACGCTGAGCAGGTCCGCAGGCTCCCCGCCTGCCGCGCGCAGCGCCGTCAGGACGTTGCCGAGCGCCTGCCGGAACTGCGCGACGATCCCGCCCTCGACGATCCGCCCGTCGGCGTCCATCGCGGTCTGCCCGGACAGGTGGATCGCGTCGCCGTGCCGGACCGCGTGCGTGAAGCCGGAGGGCCGGGCGAGCCCCGGCGGGTTGACGTACTCCATCGCTGCTCCTCGACGCGCCTCGGATGATCTGTTTTCATAACCACCGTAACGAACGCGAGATACGAAGGCGAGGGCTCATGTCCACCGACGTGAAGGTCGTCCCGGTCGTCACGCGCAAGGGCGAGGAGCACGGCGGCACCGGCCAGTCCGGCGGCGCCGTGCGCGTCTCCGGCGTCTCCCCGCAGCACACCCCGGCCACCCGCATCTGGTTCGGCAGGGTCAGCAACGAGCCGGGCTACCGCTCGCTGCCCCACCACCACGGCGAGGCCGAGACCGGCGGCTACGTGCTCAGGGGCGCCGGGCGGATCTACTTCGGCGAGGGCTACGCCGAGCACCTCGACATGACCGAGGGCGACTTCGTGTTCGTCCCGCCGTGGATGCCGCACGTCGAGGCGAACATGAGCACCACCGAGGAGCTCGTCTGGCTCACCTGCCGCACCCCGGACAACATCGTCGTCAACCTGGACGACGTCGACGACGCCACCCTCGCCGGGTACCGGCGCGCATGAGGACCACCACGCCCCTGCTCGACGTGCTGGCGCTGGAGCCCGAGGGGGAGGACGTCTTCGTCGGCCGCCCGCAGGTGATCCCGTCGGGCCGGGTCTACGGCGGCGAGCTCGTCGCGCAGGCCCAGGTGGCGATGGCGCACACGGTCGGCGAGGACCGCCGCGTCCACTCGCTGCACGGGCTCTTCCTGCGCGCGGGCGACGTGCACCGGCCCACGCGGTGGGTCGTGCAGCGGCTGCGCGACGGCCGCAACTTCTCCGCCCGCACGGTGCAGGGGATGCAGGGCGACCGGCTGCTGTTCCACGCCATGGCGTCGTTCCAGGTGCCCGGCCCCGGCGTCGAGCACCAGGAGCCGATGCCGCGGCTGCCCGACCCGGAGTCGCTGCCGACCGCGGAGCAGGCGCTGGCCGGCACGGACGTCCGGGACACCCACTACTGGTCGCACGAGCGCAGCTTCGACATCCGGCACGCGCCGTCGGCGATCTACACGACCCCCGACGGCGAGCCCGGCCGCCGCCAGACGGTCTGGCTGCGGGCCTGGCAGCGGCTGCCCGACGACCCGGCGCTGCACCGCAGCGCGCTCGCCTACGTCTGCGACTACACGCTCCTCGAGCCGGTGCTGCGGCAGCACGGCGCGGCCTGGGCCGACGAGGGCGTCGTCACCGCGAGCCTGGACCACGCCATGTGGTGGCACCACGACGGCCGGACGGACGACTGGGTGGCACTGGTGCAGGACTCGCCGGTGGCGCTGCGCGGGCTGGGGCTGGGCACGGCCCGGCTCTACGCGCGGGACGGGAGGCTGCTGGCGAGCGTCGTGCAGGAGGGACTGGTGCACCTGTGACCCCGTACTGGAACCCCAAGACCGAGCTGCTGCCCCGCGAGGACCTGCGGGCCCTGCAGCTGGCGAAGCTGCGCGTGCTCGTCGAGTGGGCGTGGACCCGCAGCCCGCACTACCGCCGCACCCTCGCCGGGGTCCGCCCCGAGCAGCTGCGCACCTGGGCCGATCTCGACCGCATCCCGTTCCTCACCCGCGAGGAGTGGATGGCGAGCCAGGACGACCACCCGCCCTACGGCGACCTGCCCGTGGTCGGGCCGGAGCACGCGATCCGGGTGCACACCACCAGCGGCACCTCCGGCCGCACCCCGCTGCGCGCCCTGGACGGGCGCAAGGACTGGTCGTGGGCGGCGGAGATGTGGTGCTACGCGCTGTGGGCGGCCGGGGTGCGGCCGCGCGACGTCGGCTACGTCGCCTTCGGCTACGGCTCGTTCATCGGGTTCTGGGGCCTGCACAACGGGCTGGAGAAGCTCGGCGCCCTGACCGTCCCCGGCGGGGCGCAGACCACGCCGAACCGGGTGCGCCAG
>JAPLAT010000369.1 GCA_026393175.1 Pseudonocardiales bacterium | reverse complement strand
CCGTCACCACAGCGGCGATCCCGATCACCGCCCACACGACGCGCCCGCGCGGGTGCGGGGGCACCGGGACCGAGCGCGCGGGGCCGGCGGCGGCCGTCGGGGCGGGGGCCGGGGGCGGCGTCCGGGGCCCACCGGTCCGGGCCTGCTGCCGCGCCATCAGCTCGCGCTGCAGCACCACCGTCCGCGACACCCCCACCGGCGCGTGCAGCGCGGCCCGCGGCGTGCTCCCGTCCCGCACCCCCCACCACAGGTCGGGCCGCCACCGCTCGACCGCGGGCCCGACGTCCGGCCGGCGGGCCCACCCCTCGCTCAGGCGCACCAGCCACCGCGCCGGCCGCCCGTCACCCGCCGGGACCGGCTCCGGCAGCTCGGGATGCCGGCGCACCGCGGCCTCCGAGGCCGGGACGAGCTCCAGCCACGGCGGGACGCGGCGCACCGTCGACCGGACCAGCCAGCTCTTCGCGCGCATCTCGTGGCGCGCCGCCGCCTCGTCGACCATCACCCCGACCCCGGCCAGGTCCTCCCAGGGCAGGTCGGTGAGCACCGCGCCGCTGCCGCGGCGCAGGCGCAGGCCGCGGCCGTCCACCTCCAGCCACCGCAGCCGGGATCGCACGGTCGCGAGCAGGCGGACCCACGGGAGCGCGACGAGGGCGACGAACAGCCAGGCCACCAGCCGCTCCCAGCCCGGACGGCCCGGGGCGAGCGCGACGGACGCCAGGTACACGCAGAACCCGCCGCTCAGCGCCGCCCCGAGGCCGAGCAGCAGCCACTGGACGGGGCCGTTGACGATCAACCTGACGCGGGTCGGGGACACGCCGGGGACGCTACGACGGGCGGGCCGGTCCCCGTGGCGTTTTCGGAGAACCCGCGCGCACCCGGCCGACGACGCCGAGCACCTCCTCCGCGACCAGCGCGGGCTCCTGCCAGACGACGAAGTGGCTGCTGTGCTCGGCGACGACGTGCCGGCCCCGGGGATGGGCCGCCATCTCCCGGCGGGTGAGGTCGACGTGGGCAGGCCGGGAGCGGCGCTCGCCGCGGTCCGCCCGCCCTCCGACGACGACGGTGACCGGGACGTCGGGCAGCCCGGCGTCCTCCAGGAGTCCCAGCCGCTCCAGCGCGGGATCGGCCTCGTGCACCTCCCGGGAGGCGGCCCGCCAGTTCCGGCCGTCGTAGGCCGCGTCGAGGATGCCCGGACCGTCGGCGACATCGCGCAGCGCGCCGAGGCCGGGGTGGAGCGTGGCCCGGACGAGCGGCCGGTGCAGTCCCGCCCGGGACAGCTCGGCGATCGTGGAGAACACGGCGCGCACGGCGGGGAGGGCCCGGGGTTCCACCAGCGCCGTGGTGGTGGGCTCGGCCAGCACGAGCCCGGCCACGCCCTGCGGGTGGGCCTGCGCGAACGCGCGCAGGACCACCGCGCCGAAGCTCGTGCCGACCAGCACGGCCGGGGCGTCGGTGACGGCGTCGAGCAGCGCCGCGAGGTCCTCGACGAGACGGTCCAGCGTGCGCGGGGCGGGGTCGTCGTCGCTGCCGGCGTACCCGGCGCGGTCGTAGGCCAGCACGCGCGCGTGGCGGCCCACGAGCCGCTGCACCGGCGTCCAGACCGGCGCGCAGAGACCCGCGCCGGCCTCCAGGAGCACCAGCGGTCCGCCCGCGCCCGCGACGACCGTGCGGAGCCGGCGACCGTCGGGCAGCCGGACGGCGCTCTCCAGGAGTCCGGGCACCCGCACAGCCTTCCGGGACCGGGCTCCGCGGGCAAGACTCGGCGGTAGGGTGCGCCGTGGAGTTCGACGAGTACCGCGGGCACGACGGCCTGGGCCTGGCCGAGCTGGTGGCGACCGGCAAGGTCACGCCCGCCGAGCTGCTGGACGTGGCGCTGGCCAGGGCCGACGCCGTGGACCGGGCCCTGAACCCGATCGCCCGGCCGATGCGCGACATCGCCCGCGAGCGCGCGGCGGGCGAGCTCGCCGGCCCGTTCGCCGGCGTCCCCTTCCTGATCAAGGACCTGGGCCAGCACTACGCCGGCCTGCCGACGGCAGCCGGGTCGCGCTCGCTCGCGACGGTCCCGGCCGCCGCGCACGCCGAGGTCGTCCGCCGCTGGCTCGACGCCGGGCTGGTCGTGTTCGGCAAGACGACCACCCCGGAGTTCGGCGCGAAGGCGATCACCGAGCCGGAGCTGACCGGGGCGACCCGCAACCCGTGGGACCCGACCCGCACCCCCGGCGGCTCGTCGGGCGGGGCGGCGGCGGCCGTCGCGGCCGGGATCGTGCCGGTCGCCGGGGCGAGCGACGGCGGCGGCTCGATCCGCATCCCGGCCGCGTGCTGCGGGCTGTTCGGGCTCAAGCCCGGCCGCGGGCTCGTCCCGGCCGGGCCGGCCGCGGCGGAGAGCCTGCACGGCGCGGCGACGAGCGGGGTGATCTCGCGCTCGGTGCGCGACACCGCCGCCATGCTCGACGTGCTCACCGGCGACGACCCGGGCGGGCCCTTCCTGTCCGCCGCCCCGGAGGGCCGCTACGCCGAGCTGGCCGCGCGCGAGCCGGGGGCCCTGCGGATCGGGTTCTCCACGGCGTCCCCGCTGGGCACGCCGGTCGATCCCGAGGCCGTCGCGGCCGTGGAGGACGCGGCGCGGCTGCTCGAGTCGCTCGGGCACCACGTCGAGCCCGCCGCCAGCGGCGTGGACGAGCGGCAGCTCTCGCGGGACTTCCTCACGATGTGGTTCGCCTCCGTCGCCACCCAGGTCGCCGACGCCCGCGCGCTCACCGGCTGCGGCCCCGACGCGTTCGAGCTCGACACCCGGCTGATGGCCGCGCTGGGCCGGGCCACCCCGGCGCCCGCGTACATCGCGGCGCACGACCGCTGGAACGACCACACCCGGGCGCTCGCCGCCTTCCACGAGCGCTTCGACCTGCTGCTGACGCCCACGCTCGCCCGGCCGCCGTGGCGGATCGGGGAGCTGGCGTCGCCGCCGCACGTCCGGCGGGCCGGGCAGGCGCTGCTGGCGCTGCGGGCCACCCGCGTGCTGGCGCTGACCGACCTCGTCGACCAGCTCGTCACCCGGAACCTCGGGCCCGTGCCCTACACCCAGCTCGCGAACATCACCGGCCGCCCGGCGATGTCGGTGCCCCTGCACCGGACGGCCGCCGGGCTGCCGCTGGGCGTCCAGTTCGTCGGGCCGCTCGGGTCGGAGGGCCGACTCCTCGCCCTGGCGACGCAGCTGGAGCGGGCCCGCCCCTGGTTCGACCGGCTCCCGCCGCTCTGACCGCCCGCCCGGGTCAGCCGGGCAGGTGCGCCAGCAGGGCGCGGGTCGCGGGGGCCGGGTGGAAGTCGCTCCAGACCAGGAACTCGACGCGGCCCGGGCCGTCGCGCACCGGCACCCGCGCCACCCCCGCCGCCCCGGCGACGACCCGGCCGGGCCGCAGGGCGACCGCGAGCCCGGCGCGGACGAGGTCGAGCAGCAGGTGGGCGTCGACCACCTCGAACGCGACGTCGCGGCCCACCCCGGCGGCGGCCAGCGCGCGGTCGGTCTGCTCCCGGCCGGGCGTGCCCGCGGGGAAGTCGGCGAACGTCGCGCCGTCGAGGTCGGCGAGCGTGACGGCCGCGGCCCCGGCCAGGGGGTGCCCCGGGGCGGTGACGAGCACGTGCCGGTCGCGGGCCAGCTCGCGGGCGGCGACCCCGGCCGGCTGGTCGCCCTCGGGCAGGCCGAGCAGCGCGACGTCGAGCAGCCCCGCGACGACCCGGCGGGCCAGCTCGTCACTCGCCGCCACCTGCAGCGCGACGCGTACCTGCGGGTGCGCCTCGCGGACGCGGCGCAGCAGGTCCGGCACGTCGACGGCGGTGACGGTCGGGATCACCCCGACCCGCGCCACGCCGCGCACCTGCCCCTCCGCGGCCGCGGCGTCGGCCCCCGCGCGCTCGGCCGCGGCCAGGCACTCGCGGGCCCTGACGACGAACGCCTCCCCCGCGGCGGTCACCTCCACCCGCCGGCTGGACCGCGCGAACAGCCGCACGCCCAGCTCGCGCTCCAGCCGCGCGACCTGCTGGCTCAGCGCCGACTGCACGACGTGGCAGCGCTGCGCGGCGCGCGTGAAGTTGCGGGTCTCGGCGACCGCGACGGCGTAGCGCATCTGCTGGAGCTCCACCCGGCCATCATCTCCAATGATCGCTGGCGTCACAACGATGTGTTGGACCGATCGATCGTGCGCTCCGAGACTGGTCCCATGGCCTCCCGCACCGCCGTCACCCTCGCCACCGCGCTCGCCCCGGTCGCCTGGGGCACCACCTACGCCGTCACCACCGAACTGCTGCCCCCGGACCGCCCGCTGCTCGCCGCCCTGCTCCGCGCCCTGCCGGCGGGCCTGCTCGCCCTGGCGCTGACCCGCCTGCTGCCGCGCGGGATCTGGTGGGCCCGCGCCGCCGTGCTCGGCACGCTCAACATCGGCGCGTTCTTCCCGCTGCTGTTCGTGGCCGCGGAACGGCTGCCCGGCGGGGTCGCCGCGACGTTCGGGGCCGCGCAGCCGCTCGCCGTCGCCGGGCTGGCGGTCCTCGTGCTCGGGTAGCGGCCGACCCGGTGGCGGCTGGGCTGGGCGGTCGCCGGCGTCGCGGGGGTGGCGATGGTCGTGCTCGGCCCGGCCGCCGCCCTGGACGCCGCCGGGGCCGCGGCCGCGCTCGCCGGGGCGGCGGTCATGGCCCTGGGCGCCACGCTCACCAAGCGCTGGGGCCGCCCCGAGGGCGTCGGCCCGCTGACCTACGCCGCCTGGCAGCTCACGGCCGGCGGGCTGGTCCTGGCGCCGCTCGCGCTCGCCGTGGAGGGCGCGCCGCCCGCGCTCGACGGCCCGGCCGTGCTCGGCTACGTGTGGCTCGGCACGGTCGGCGGGATCGTCGCCTACACGCTGTGGTTCCGGGGCGTGGGGCTGCTGCCGGTGACCGCGACCGCCCTGCTCGGGCTGCTGTCCCCGCTCGTCGCCGCGGTCGTCGGGCTGCTGCTGGGCGAGACCTTCACCCCGGCGCAGACGGCCGGCTTCGCCCTCGCGCTCGTGGCGCTGCTGGCCGGGCAGCTCCCGGGCCCGGCGGCGGCCCGCCCGGCAGGCCCGGCAGCGACCGGCCACGCGGTCGCCCGCCCCGCCGAGCACGCGGCGGCCCACTGAGCACGCGGCGGCCCACTGAGCACGCGGAGGCTCGCCGAGCGCGCGGCGGCCCGGACGCGCCGCGGGAGAGGGCCGGGGCGGGCGCTCAGGCCGGGCGGGTCGCCCGCCACTCCCGCGGCGAGACGCCGTAGGCGGTGCGGAAGGCGCGGCTGAAGGTGGCGGCGTCGGTGAAGCCCCAGCGGCGGGAGATCTCGGTGATCGAGCGGGTGTCGGAGCGGGGGTCGCGCAGGTCGCGGCGGCAGCGCTCCAGGCGCATGCGCTGGATCTGCTGGGCGACGGTGCCGCCGCGGTGGGCGAACAGGCGGTGCAGGTGCCGGGTGGAGACGAAGTGGGCGGCCGCGATGCCGGTGGGGCCGAGGTCGGGGTCGCCCAGGTGCTCGGCGATGTGGGCGTCGATGCGGCGGAGCAGGTCGTCGGCGGCCCGGGTGGGTGCGGCCGGGCGCACCTGCTCGCCCGCGACGGTGGTGACGAGCTCGGCCACCTCGTCGGCCAGGCGCACCGCACCGGCGGCGCTGAGCTCCGGCGGCGCGACGACGAGGTCGCGCAGCATCCGGCCGACGATCGCGCCGAGCCCGTCGCGCCCGGTCAGCGTGCGGGCGGTGAGCTGCTGCGACGCCGTGTCGGCCAGCGCGATGCCGCTCCGCGGCCAGGTGAACACGAGCAGCTCCCACTCCCCCTGCAGGGCCCAGTGGAACGGCCGGTCGGTCTCGTAGACGGCGAAGTCGCCGGGCCGCAGCACCGCCTCCCGGCCGTCCTGCGCGACCCGGGCCGCACCGGCGGCGACGAGGCCGACCTGCAGGTAGACGTCGGCGTCGCGGCGGGCCAGCCCCGGGGTGCGGCGGCAGCCCTGCGGCCCGGAGACGACCGAGGCGACCTTGAGGTGCCCCAGCTCGTGGCACCGGACCGCGCCCGCGAACGACCCCCGGCGGTCGGCGTGGATGTCGAGGGCGACGAAGTGCTCGCGGATCAGGTCGCGCCAGACGTCCAGCCGGTCGGTGGTGGTGGGTGAGACCATGAGCGCCTCGCCTGTTCGGGTGGTCGTCCGACAGTAGGAAGGCGACGGCGGGGCGTCAACGGCCGCGCCGATGTGTCACGCAGCGACAACACGCCCGTCACGCAGGGCCAAGACGGCCGGTCCCGCCGCCCGCACCATGCAGCGATGACCGCGATCGAGGACCTCCCCCTCACCGACGTCACCACCACCGTGCGCGCCGCCTGCCCGCACGACTGCCCGGACACCTGCGCGATGCT
>JAPLAT010000069.1 GCA_026393175.1 Pseudonocardiales bacterium | reverse complement strand
GCGGTGTAGCGGCGGCAGAGCATCCAGATCTCCTTCGCCCGCTTCATCCCGACGACCGTCCACAGGTGGCTCACCAGCCAGCCCTCCGCCGGGCTGGCCACGCGCGGGCCGTTCTGACCAAACACCGACCGGTCCGAGGCGATCGTGAGGTCGGTGACGTAGGCCATGTGGTGGCCGCCGCCGATCGCGTAGCCGTCGACGCGGGCGATCACCGGCTTGAGGCATTCCCGGAAGGCGCGGTAGAGCTCCTTCATCAGCTTGTCGAACGAGTCGTCGCCGGCGCGGAAGGTGTCCTCGTTCTCGACGCTCACGTCGCCACCCGCGGAGAACGCGCGCCCGCCCGCGCCGGTCAGCACGATGACGCCGACCTGGCTGTCCGCGCCCGCCCGCCAGATCGCGTGTGCGAGCTCCCTGACCGTGTGCGGGGTGAACGCGTTGAGCTTCTCGGGCCGGTTGATCGTCACCCGCGCGACCGCGTCCTTGACCTCGTACAGGATGTCGGAATACTCCTCGACCGTTGCGGTCATGATCCGGCGCCTCCCGTGTCGGGTATGATGATTACGAGGATCGTAGGGATGTCGTGGGGGCGAAGTCCACCACTCGTGCGCCCCGCCGATGATGCTGAGGAGACGACATGACCGGTGCAGCCGGACAGCCAGCCGACGGGGACGCCCGCCGGATCGCATTCGTGACCGGCGGCGCCGGGGGGATCGGTACCGCGATCTGCCGGCAGCTCGCGGCGGCGGGTCGCGTCGTCGCCGTCGCCGACCTGTCGCGGGAGGCGGCCGAGAAGGTGGCCGCCGACATCGACGGCATCGGTGTCCCGCTCGACGTGACCGATCCCGACTCGGTGGCTGCGGCGGTCGCCGAGACCACCGAACGGCTCGGCGCCCCGACGATCGTGATCAACGTGGCGGGCTGGGACGAGCTCAAGCCGTTCCTGGAGACCGACGAGGACTTCACCCACAAGGTGCTGGAGATCAACCTCAACGGCCCGATCAGGGTGCTGCGGGCCACCCTGCCGGCCATGGTCGAGGCCCGGTACGGCCGCGTGGTCAACATCGCCTCCGACGCGGGCCGCGTCGGCTCGTCGATGGAGTCGGTGTACTCCGGGGCCAAGAGCGGCGTCATCGGGTTCACCAAGACCATCGCGCGGGAGTTCGCGAAGCACGGCATCTCGGCCAACACGGTCTGCCCCGGACCCACCGACACCCCGCTGCTGCGCCAGATCACCGCAGGCGAGCGCTCCGGGAACATCATCGCCGCGATGACCAAGGCGGTGCCGATGCGGAGGATGGGCACCCCCGACGACGTCGCGCCGGCCGTGGTGTTCCTCGCCTCGGACGCGGCGGGTTACATCACCGGTCAGACGCTGTCGGCCAGTGGCGGGCTGACGATGAGCGGCTGACCTGCCGCCGGTGGACGCCCAGCGGCAGCGGACCGGTCCCGGCACGTCCTCGCCCGGGGCCGTCCGCTACAGGTGCAGGCCGATGTTGTCGATGAGGTGGGTCGTGCCCAGCCGTGCGGCCACCAGCAGCCGGGCCGGGCCGGGCCCCGGGTCGACGTCCAGCGCGGCGCCGCGCAGCTCCAGGTAGTCCACCGCGAGGCCACCGTCCCGCTCGAGCACCGCCCGCGCCGCGTCGAGCACGGCGGCCGGACCGTCCGCCGCCGCGGCGGCGCCCGCCGTCAGCGCGCGGTACAGCGTCGCGGCGCGGGAGCGTTCGGCCGGGGTGAGGTACACGTTGCGGCTGGACAGGGCCAGCCCGTCCGGCTCCCGGACGGTGGGGACGGGCACCACGGACAGCGGGAAGTTCAGGTCGCGCACCATCCGGGTGATCAGCGCGAGCTGCTGGTAGTCCTTCTCGCCGAAGTACGCGAGGTCCGGTGAGACGATGTGGAACAGCTTCGCGACGACGGTGAGCACCCCGGCGAAGTGGCCGGGCCGGACGGCACCCTCCAGCTGCGCGCCCAGCGGGCCCGGCACGACGGTGGTGTCCGCACCCTCGGGGTACATGTCCCCGACCCCGGGCAGGAACACCAGCTCGACGCCCTCGTCCCGGCACGCGGCGAGATCGGCCTCCAGCGGTCGCGGGTAGCGGTCGAGGTCCTCCCCGGCCCCGAACTGCAGCGGGTTGACGAAGATCGACACGACCGTCGCCGCGTCGCCGTCGGCCCGGTGGGCGTGTCGGATCAGCTCGCGGTGCCCGGCGTGCAGCGCACCCATCGTCGGCACGAACGCGATGCGGCGGCCGCTCGCGCGCAGGGCCCGCACGGCCGTGCCGATGTCCTCGGGGGTGCGGTGGACCTGCGGCCCGCCACCGGTGCGGGGATCGGGTGTCCGGGTGTCCACAGGTCCTCCTCGTCGAGGTCCGCCCGCCGGGCCGCTCCTCGTTGCGGCGCCCAGATCCGCCGGGTCAGGCCGACGGGTGCCGGTCGAAGCCCTCGTAGCCGTTCGCCGCGACATCCTCGCACGTGCGACGGTAGAGACCGAAGCTGCCGAAGAAGAACAGCGGCCTGCGCGCCTTGCCGGGGATGTTCGCCCCGTCGTACCAGCTCCCCGACGGCCCGGCAACGATGCGCTCGGCCTGGGCCCGCACGTGGTCCGCCCACCGCTGCTGAGCCTCGTACCGGGCCTCGACCACGGCGAGATCGCGGCGCAGGGCGTCCTCGATGCAGGCGGCGATCCACTCGACGTGGTGCTCGATGGACACCGGCAGGTTGCCGAAGGTGGCGCCGGGACCGGTGATGGTGAACATGTTGGGGAACCCGGCGACGGCCAGTCCCAGGTAGGTGCTCGGCCCCTCGGCCCACGCGTCGCGCAGCGCCCGGCCGCCGCGGCCGGTGATGTCGATCCTCGTGGTCGACGAGTGTCACGTCGTCCCGGTTGTAGGTCTCGCAGTAGTGGGTGTCGATGATCGGCCGCCGACCGCCGAACGGATGGTCGGTCGGCATCAGATTCGCGGCCGTGTCCGGGTCGGACACGGTCTCGCGGATCTTCTGCCGGACGAAGTCGGCGGCGAGGTCGTTGGCCCTGATGTCGGTGGCCAGGTCGCGGTAGGAGCCGAACACGAACCGGAACCCGCCCTGGTCCCCACAGCTCCTCGAACGTCTCCCGGACCTCCTCGGGGGTGGCTTCCACTGCCGAGCGGCCGTTGTGCTGCCACGGGAAGCCGCTGAGCGCCTTGGCCTTCGCCCGAATCGCGTCGTAGTCGGCCCTGATCCCTTCCAGCACCGCTCGGTCGACGGTGTGGTGGCGCGCGAGCACGGTCCGGGTGCCGCCCCCGGTGACGAGGAACCGGGTGACAGATCCATCCGGATCATCATCCTGGTAGTGCAGGTCGGCAAGACTGCTCCCGTCGGGTGGACGACGTGGATCCCACCCGACCGTCGTCGACCCACGTGCCGGTGCACGCGCGGGGCGCGAGTTGCTCGGGCAGGCCGATCGGAGACTCGCAGGCGATCGCGCAGGCTGCCGGGCCGCCGGCGGACGCCGCCCGCCTGTCGACCTACCGGGCCGCGACGCTGGTCGCGCGGGGACGGCCCGCGCGGCGGCAGGTGGTGATGGCCGAGCTGTTCCGTCCGAGACCGCCGTCGACGTCGCGGGCAAGGGCATGCAGGTGCTCGGCGGCTGCTCGTCCATGACGGAGGTTCCGAGGCAGCGCGAATTCCGCGACGCGCGCATCACCACGGTCACCGCCGGCGCGTCGCAGATGCAGCGCAACCACATCGCCCGGGGCATGGGCCTGCGTCCGCGCTGAGGGTCGGCACATGTCCCGTTGCGCGACACTTTTCCGGGCCGTTCCTGTCGCACGATGGGGCCGGGCCGTGTGACGCGGCCCACCACACCGACCCCGGGGCGGGGACGACCGCCCGGGGTCACGAGGGGAGCATGCATGAGTCAGACCCAGTCGGACACGGTCGAGGAGCTCGACGTCCTCGTGATCGGCGCCGGATTCGCCGGCATCTACCAGCTCGACCGGCTGCGTTCGCTCGGGTACTCGGTGAAGGTCTACGAGGCCGGCTCGCGGATCGGCGGCATCTGGTACTGGAACTGCTATCCGGGGGCCCGCGTCGACAGCGACGGGCCGATGTACCAGTTCTCGCGGGAGGACCTCTGGAAAGACTGGGAGTACTCCGAGCGGTTCCCGGACTGGAGCGAGGTCCGGAGGTACTTCGACTACCTCGACGAGAAGCTCGACCTGAGCAAGGACATCCGGTTCGACGCCAGGGTCACCTCGGCCGAGTTCGACGAGGAGCGCAAGCAGTGGGTCGTGCGGGCCGCCGACGGATCGACGGTGCGGGCCACCTTCCTGGTGCCGTGCACCGGTTTCGGCTCCAAGCCCTACATCCCGCCGATCCCCGGGCTGGAGTCCTTCCGCGGTGAGTGCCACCACACCGGACTGTGGCCACAGTCCGGTGTCGATCTCACCGGCAAGCGCGTCGGGGTGATCGGCACCGGGGCCAGTGGCGTGCAGGTCATCCAGGAGGCGGCCCGCGACGCGGCCGAGCTCACCGTCTTCCAGCGCACGCCGAACCTGGCGTTCCGGATGGGCCAGCAGACGCTCACCCCCGAGCAGCAGCAGGAGACCAAGGACGGCCAGGCGGCCCGCTACGCCATTCGCACCACGACCTTCGGCGGCTTCGACTACGACTTCCTGCCCGTGTCGGCTCTGGACGTCACGCCCGAGGAGCGCGAGGCCACCTACGAGCGCATCTGGGGCATGGGCGGGTTCACCTTCTGGCTCGGCACCTTCCAGGACGTGCTGTTCGACAGCAAGGCCAACGACACCGCCTACGAGTTCTGGCGGAAGAAGGTGTGGGAGCGGGTCGACGACCCGGCGGTCGCCGAGAAGCTGGCACCGGCGGTCCCGATCCACCCGCTGGGCGTCAAGCGCCCGTCGCTGGAGCAGAACTACTACGAGGCCTACAACCAGGACAACGTCACCCTCGTCGACCTGCGGGAGAGCCCGATCGAGGAGGTCACCGCCACCGGGGTGCGGACCGCGGCCGGCGAGGTGGAGCTCGACGTGCTGGTCCTGGCCACCGGGTTCGACTCGGTCACCGGCGGGCTGACGGCGATCGACATCCGGGGCACCGGCGGGATCACCATGCGGGAGAAGTGGGCCGACGGCGTCAGCGCCTACCTGGGCGTGGCCACCGCGGGCTTCCCGAACCTGCTGTTCCTCTACGGGCCGCAGAGCCCGTCGGGGTTCTGCAACGGGCCGACCTGCGCCGAGATCCAGGGCGAGCTGATCGTCCGGATGATCGACGACCTGCTGCGCAGCGGCCGCACGCGGGTCGAGGCCGAGACCGGGGCGGAGGACGCGTGGCGCGAGCACGTGGCCGAGCTGGTGGGACCCTCGCTGTTCGACCGGGCCGATTCCTGGTACATGGGGGCCAACATCCCCGGCAAGACCCGGCAGATGCTCAACTACCCGGGCGGCCTGCCCACCTACCTCACGAAGTGGGAGGAGTCCGCCGCGAAGGACTACGCGGGGTTCGCGATCACCCGACGGCACGGGACCGGGCCCGTCGCAGGGCCGACGGTGGTCCGGTGCGGGGCGTCAGTCGCGTTCGGCCCCGACGATGGAGGCGAACGAGACGCAGGCGCCCGGCGCGCCTCCGAGGTTGTGCGTCATCCCGAGCCGGGGGCTCGCGAGCTGCCGCTCGCCGGCCTCGCCCCGCAGCTGCAGCCACATCTCGAACAGCATCCGCAGCCCGCTGGCGCCGATCGGGTGGCCGAAGGACTTCAGGCCGCCGTCGGGGTTGATCGGCAGGCCGCCGTCGAGATCGAAGAAGCCCTCCAGGACGTCCTTCCAGCCCTGGCCGCGCTCGGAGAAACCGAGGTCCTCCATCAGCACCAGCTCGGTGGGGGTGAAGCAGTCGTGCACCTCGGCCATGGAGATCTCGGTGCGCGGGTCCTTGACCCCGGCCTGCGCGTAGGCGTCCTCGGCGCAGCGCACGACCTCGGTGAACGTCGTGTAGTCGTAGGCCGGGTCGAGCGGTCCCTCGGCCGGGCCGGCCACGAACGACAGCGCCTTGATGTAGATCGGCCGGTCGGTGTAGCGGTGGGCGTCCTCGGCCCGCACGATCAGGGCCGCGGCCGCGCCGTCGGACACCCCCGAGCAGTCGAAGATGCCGAGCTGGCCGGCCACCAGCGGCGAGCAGGAGATCGTCTCCTTGGCGACCTCGGAGCGGAACTGGGCACGGGGGTTCTTCGCCCCGTTGAGGTGGTTCTTCCAGGCGATGTGGGTCATCACCTCCTTCATCAGGTCCGCGTCGACGCCGTACTTCTTCGCGTACGAGGGGGCCAGCAGCGAGAACATCGCGGGTGCGGTGAGCTCGGACTCGGTGCCGTCGTTCGCCGGGGTCGGGATGACCAGACCGGAGAACCCGAGAACATCGCGGGTGCGGTGAGCTCGGACTCGGTGCCGTCGTTCGCCGGGGTCGGGATGACCAGACCGGAGAACCCGGAGTCCTTGAGCTTCTCCACCCCGACGGCCATCACGCAGTCGTAGGCGCCCGACGCCACCGCGTACGCGGCGTTGCGGAACGACTCCGAACCGGTGGCGCAGTAGTTCTCCACGCGGGTGACGGGCCGGTAGCCGATCTTGAGCGGCCGGGACAGGGTGAGGCCGGAGGACCCCGACCCCATCGTCCCGAGCCAGAAGGCGTCGATGTCGTCCTTCTCGACGCCGGGCACGGAGCCGATGCACTCGGTGACGGCGTCGATGAGCAGGTCGTCGACCGAGCGGTCCCAGTGCTCGCCGAAGGGGGTCACCCGGTCGCCGATCGCGACCGCGGCCGGGTCGGCGTCGGCGAGCTGGCACCCGTAGCGGCCGCCGCCGTCGAAGTCGATGACGACGTCGACGACGGGCGGGGCGAGGGAGAAGGCCAGCTTGTCGATGGTGAACGTGGCCACGGTGGCCCGGGTGGCCGCGAGCGGGACCGGCTCGGCGCGGTCGACGGCGCCGCAGTGCACGCACACCCGCTGCGGGGGGACGTTGACCGTGGAGCAGGATAGGCAGCGCGATCCCTCGAACGCGTACTTCCAGCGCTGCGAGCGCGCCGCGGGCGGTCCGGCGGGTCGCTCCGGGTCGGGGCGGCGCGGGGGTTCGCGGTCCAGGAACCCGCGCCAGGTCAGGAAGTCCGGGTAGGACACCGGGCGGGAGACGGCGAGCTGGTCGCGCACCCCGTCGCCGGTGGGGCGGCGGGTGATCGCGTCGGTTACCCGCAGGACGGTGGCGTCGGCCCCGTCGGCGGCCACGACGAGCAGGACGGTGTCACCCGGCGCGGCCCGGTCCAGGACGTCGGCGAGTACCAGACCGGCATGCGCGGCACCGGCGAACCCGACCTCCTGCTCCAGCCCGTCGGCGCGCGCGGCCTTCGGGAACGCGCCGAGCGCCGCCCGGGCCGCCCGGGCCTGCGGCGAGGACACGATGACGTGGGTCGGCGCCTCGAGCTGCGCGGACTTGAGGGCCCGCGTCACGGCGTCGGTGATCAGCGGCAGGTAGGCCTGGGTGCCGAAGCGCTCCTCCCACACCCGGCTGTAGGGCTCGCCCGGCACCCTCCAGCGGTCCAGGAACTCCGCGGACACCGAGGCCTGGGCGACGATCTCGGCGAGGACCCGCTCGCCGGTGCCGAACGCGAACGCGACGGCGCCGTCGCCCCCGGCCGCCTCGTCCGCCGAGCCGGGACGCCCGGTCCGGATGTCGGACAGCACAGCCATGCCGCCGGTGGCCGCGGCGGCCCGCAGGGCACCGGACGCGCCACGGACCGCCGCGCCGAGGTCGGTGGCGAAACCCTCCCGGCTGCCGCCCAGCGCCGCGTGGATCGCGGTGGCGTTGGTCTTGTCGGCGTAGGCGGGTGCGGTGGTGGCGAAGTAGAGCGACTCGGGCGCCGGCGCGCCCCACAGCGCCCGGCGGGCGGCCTCGACGCCCATCGACGTCGAGTCCTCGTCGTAGGCGGCCACCGTGCGGGTGCCCGTGCCGCCGCCCTGGCCGAGGGTCGCCCGGATCGCCGCCCGGTCGAGGCGGTGGAAGGGGAGGTAGGCGCCGTAGGAGACGATGCCGCGGCGCCCGTCGGAATCCATGATCACCCCTGCCCGGTCGGGAGCTGCAGGGTCGCCTCGCTGGGCACGCACGGCCCCTCCTCGCTGGAGACCATCAGCTCCAGGTCGACCAGGCCGGTGCCGTCCACCTCGCGCTTGCCGACGACGCGTCCGGTGAGGGTCGCGGTCTGTCCCGGGTAGATCGACCTGGTCATCGAGATCTTGCGCCGGCGCAGCAGCGCGTCCGGTCCGGCCCAGTCGCCGAGCCCGCGGTCGATGAAGCCGTGGAAGAACAGGGTCGACAGGTAGATCGTCTGCTGGCCCTGGCTGCGTGCGTACTCGGGATCGTGGTGGCCGGGGAACCAGTCCCACGTGGCGGCGGCGTTCATGCAGATCCGCTTGTAGGTGACCGGGATCGAGACCGGGGTGATCTCGTCGCCGACCGCGACGTCGTCGAACCGCAGTCCCGCGGCGGTG
>JAPLAT010000704.1 GCA_026393175.1 Pseudonocardiales bacterium | reverse complement strand
CCGTCGGCGCGGCGCTCGACGGCCAGCAGCCCGATCCCCTCCTCCGCGTGCAGCCGGTTCGCCCACCGGGCCATCGCGTCGGAGGCCTCCCGGCTCATCGGCCGCCCGCCGAGGAACTCCATCACCCGCGGGTCGGCGTTCAGCGCGGCGAAGGCGGGGAGGTCGTCGTCGCGGAACGGGCGCAGCAGCAGGCGGGCGGTGGTGCGGACGGGGGCGCGGGCGGTGGCGTGGACGGGGGCGCCGGCCGGTTCGGGCACGCGGCGACGGTAGCCGGGAGGCGGCGCGGGGGCGAGCCCGTCCCGCGGCCGGCTCAGCGGTGGGCCGCGGCCGCCCGCAGGACGGCGGCGACCGAGCGGTCGACGTCGGCCTCGGTCGTCGTGGCGCCGGAGACCGACACCCGGATCCAGCGCCTCCCGCGCCAGGTGGTGCCGCCCAGCCAGCAGGTGCCCTCGCGCTGCACGGCGGCGACCACCGCGTCGGTGCGGGCGTCGTCGGTGAAGCGGGCGAGCACCTGGTTGAGCACGACCGGGTTCCCGATCTCCGCGCCCCCCTCCGCGAGCCCGGCGGCGAACCGGGCCGCGAGCACGCAGCAGCGCTCCACCAGGTCGGCCACGCCTGCCCGGCCCAGCTCGCGCAGCCCGGCCCAGGCGGCGAACCCGCGCGCCCGCCGCGAGGACTCGGTGACCAGGTCCGACGGCGCCGGCCGGTCGCCGCCCGCCCCGACCAGGTAGGCGGCGGTGTAGGACAGCGCGGCGGCCTGGACGGCCGGGTCCGCGCAGATCGCGAAGCCGCTGTCGTAGGGCAGGTTGAGCCACTTGTGCCCGTCGCAGGCCCACGAGTCGGCGAGCGCCGCGCCCGCCACGAGGTGCGCCCGCGCCGGGGCGGCCGCCGCCCACAGCCCGAAGGCCCCGTCGACGTGCACCCAGGCCCCGTGCTCGCGGGCGAGCGGCACGGCGGCGGCCAGGTCGTCGCAGGCGCCGGTGTTGACGTTGCCCGCCTGCAGGCAGACGAGCAGCGGGCCCGTCCCGCGGTCGAGCACCCGGCCCAGGTCGGCGACGTCGATCCCGCCGTCCGGCCCGGCCGCCACCTCCTCGACGCAGGCGGTGCCCATCCCCAGCAGCCGCAGCGAGCGGTCGATCGTGGCGTGCCGCTCCGCCCCGGCGACGACGCGCACCCGGGGGCCGCCCGCCAGGCCGTCGCGCTCGACGTCGTGGCCCGCGCGGGCGAGCACCGCGTGCCGTCCCGCGGCCAGCCCTGCGGTGTTGGCGGCCTGACCGCCGGTGACGAACCCGACCGAGGCCCCGGCCGGGAGCCCGAGCAGCTCCACCAGCCAGCGACCCGCGGCCTCCTCGGCGGCCGCCGCGGCGGGGGAGAGCACCTCGTTGAACGCGCACTGGTCCCACCCCGCCGCCAGCACGTCGGCCGCGGTGGCCGCGGGCAGCGCCCCGCCGACGACGAACCCGAAGAACCGCGGCCCCGCCGTCGCGACCAGCCCTCCGTCCGCGGCCGCGACGAGGGCGTCCACGACGTCGGCGGGCGGGGTCGGGCCGGCGGGCAGCGGGCCGGCGAACGCGGCCCGGACGGCGTCGGGCGGCCGCGCGGCCGCCACCGGCCGCTCGGCGAGCCCGGCCCGGTAGGCCGCGGCGGTGCGCGCGGCCCGCACCAGCAGGTCGTCGGAGTCGTCTCGGTCCGGCACGGCGGGCCCTCCCGTCGGGATCGTGCCCGAGAGTGTGCCCCGGACCCGGCGGACCGCCCCGCACGGTGCGCCGACCGGTCCGTTTAGGTTGCTCCTGTGAAGGTGCTGCTCCTGGAGAACATCCACCCCGTCGCGGCCGAGGCGTTCCGCCGGGCCGGCTGGGAGGTCGACCTGCGCCCGGGCTCGCTGTCCGAGGACGAGCTGGTCGACACCCTGCCCGGGGTGACGCTGCTCGGGATCCGCTCCAACACCACGATCACCCCCCGCGTGCTGGAGGCGGGCAAGGACCTGGTCGCGATCGGGTGCTTCTGCATCGGCACCAACCAGGTCAGCCTGCGCGACGCCGCCGACCGGGGGATCGCGGTGTTCAACGCCCCGTTCTCCAACACCCGCAGCGTCGTCGAGCTGGTGCTGGGCGAGATCATCGCGCTGGCGCGGCGGCTGCCGGAGAAGACCCAGCGGATGCACGAGGGCGTCTGGGACAAGTCGGCCCGGGGCAGCCACGAGGTCCGCGGCCGCACGCTCGGGATCGTCGGCTACGGCAACATCGGCACGCAGCTCTCCAACGTCGCGGAGGCCGTCGGGCTCAGCGTGCTCTTCTACGACACGGCGGACCGGCCGGCCCACGGCAACGCCCGGCGCGTCGGCACGCTCGACGAGCTGCTGGCCCGCTCGGACGTCGTCAGCCTGCACGTCGACGGCCGCCCCGGCAACGCCGGCCTGTTCGGCGCCGAGCAGTTCGCGAAGATGAAGCAGGGCGCGGTGTTCATCAACGCCTCCCGCGGCATGGTCGTCGACGACGTGGTGCTGCGCGAGCACATCCTGTCCGGGCACCTCTCCGGCGCCGCGATCGACGTGTTCCC
>JAPLAT010000404.1 GCA_026393175.1 Pseudonocardiales bacterium | reverse complement strand
GCTGCCGGGGGTCGCGGGCGGGCCCGGGCCGTCGACGGTCGGGGATCCGGGCCGGACGGCGGGGACGGCGCCGAGCGCGAGGCTGGTCGCCGCGGCGGCCTCCTCGCGCGCGGTCGGGGCGCCCTCGACGACCGGCCGGGTGGGCGGGCGACCGGTCGCGCGCTGGGCGTCCTGCAGCGCCTCGGCGGCGGCCGCGGCCGTGGCGTACCGCTCGTCGGGCGACTTCGCCATCAGCCGCTCCAGCACCCGGCAGACCGGGTCGGGCACGCCGCGCCCGCGCAGGTCGGGCACCGGCAGGCCGAGGACGCGGGCGAGCACCACGATCGGCTCGTCGGACCCGCCCTGGAACGCGGGCGACCCCGCCAGCAGCGTGAACAGGGTCGCGCCCAGGCCGTAGACGTCCGTGGCGACCGTCGCGCTGCCGTCGGCGAGCCGCTCCGGCGCGGTGAACGCGGGGCTGGCGCGCAACCCGGCGGACGTCTCGGCGGCGCCGGCCAGCCGGGAGATGCCGAAGTCGGCGAGCTTGGGCTCGCCGTAGCGCGAGACCAGGACGTTCGCGGGCTTGAGGTCGAGGTGCAGCACGCCATGGTGGTGCGCGGTCTCGAGGGCACCGGCGAGCACGACGCCGATGTCGAGCACCTCCGGCCAGGGCAGCGGGCCCCGCTCGACGCGGTCGGCCAGCGAGCCGCCGGACATGAGGTCCATGACGATGTACGGGGCGCCGTCCGCGGTGGCCCCGCCGCGGTGCACGGTGACGATGTGCGGGTGCCCGGAGACGGCGCCCATGGCGCGGCACTCGCGGGCGAACGCGCGCCGCACCGCGTCGTCGTCGAAGCGCTGCCGCAGCACCTTCACCGCGACCGTGCGACCGAACTCCGGCTCGGTGGCGGAGTAGACGGTGCCGAACCCGCCGCGGCCGAGGAGCCGGGCGTCGAGCAGACCGGGGATCCCGAGGTCGACCGGCGGCACGGGCGCAGTCTAGGGCGGCGGACGCGGCACCGGCCTCCGTAGGCGTACGGAGGCCGGTGCCGGGTGGTGTCGCGCGGGAGGGCCCTACAGGTCGATCAGCCGGTCGAAGAAGCTGCGGTAGCGGCGCAGGGCCAGGCGCAGGTCCTCGGTGGAGGTGTCGTCGGTGTCCAGGCCGTGCTCCAGGGCGCGGCGCTGCTCGCGGAAGAGCCGGTCGAGCTCGTCGAGCAGCTCGCCCACCAGCGCGTCGGCCTGGCGGACGGCGTCGCGCGGCTCGTCGACGAACGACCCCTTCACCGCGTCCCACCGGGCGCTGAGCGCCTGGGCGCGGTCGGCCGGGACGAGGCGCTCGGGCGCGCCACCGGCCTGGGCGGCGCCGGACGGCGTGCCGCCGCCGGGGGTGGACTCCCGGCCCGGTGCCGCGACCGCGGGCGGCCCGACCGACGCCATCGCGCTGTCACCCGTGCGCGACGGGTCGTCCGGGGCGGACCGGCCGTCCGACCCTGCAGCGGCGCCGGCCGCGGCCGTGCCGTGGGTGCCCGCGTCGTGGGTGCCCGTGCCGAGCATGGCGCTCCTGTCGTCCTTGGCCGGGTGGGCCGGTGCGGTGCCGGGGGCGGGGTCGCCGGCGGGGTCGCCGTCCGGTGTGGCCCGTTCGGGCGGGCTCTGGGCGACGTCGCCGGTCGCGGGGGTGCCGGCCGGGGCGGGGTCGGTGGCGGTCGGGTCGGGCTCGCCGGCCCGCGGTGCGCCACCGGAGGGGTCGGCGTGCGGGGCCTGTCCCGGCGCCCCGGTGCCGCCGGCCGCGGCACCTCCTGCCGCGGCACCGGCCGCCC
>JAPLAT010000621.1 GCA_026393175.1 Pseudonocardiales bacterium | reverse complement strand
GGACTCGCCGTGATCACGCAACCGGTCCTGGTAGAGGCGCACCGCGCGGGCACGCGTCTCCTCGTCGAACTTCCGAGGTGCTCCCATGGCTCCAGTCTCCTTGCTTGATCAGGAGCCTCTCCACCACCCAGGACGATTCAGCTCAAGAGCTTCCGCGCGGTCGCGACCCGCTACGACAAACGCGACTTCGTGTACCGCGGAACCGTCGACATCGCCTCGATCAGGATCTGGCTACGCGACCCCGTCCCATGATCCACGGGACACGCTCTAGCCGCATCCCCGCCCGGCTGCGATGATTCGATCATGCACGTCGGGGGCCCGCTCACCGTCCGTCTCGTGGGTGGCCCGGACGGCCGCCGCGCGGCGCTGGCGGCCGCGGGCGTCCGGATCGGGGACGCGGCGGGGGACGTCGTGGTCGTCGACGTGGACGACGCGGGCCCCGGCGCCGTCGCCGCCGCGGTCGCCTCCGCCGGGGGTGCGGCCGTGCTCGCCGTCTCGGCCGTCGCGGAGCACGACGACGTCCTCGCCGCGGTGCGGGCCGGCGCCACCGGCTTCGTCACGCCCGCGGAGGTGGTGGACGCGGTCGGCCGGATCGCGGCCGGGGAGACCGTGTTCAGCCCGGGGCTGGCCGCCGTCGTCCTGGAGGCGCGCGGCGGGCCGGCGGACACCCGGCTCACCGACCGTGAGACCGAGGTCGTGGCGCTCGTCGTCGAGGGGCTGACCGCCCGCCAGATCGCCACCCGGCTCGTGCTCTCCCCGCGCACCGTGGAGAACCACGTGCAGAACCTGCTGCGGAAGCTGAACCTGCCCAACCGGGCGGCGCTGGTGCGCTACGCGATCGAGAACGGGCTGGCCTGATCAGCGGTCCAGGCGCCCGATCCGGGTGAGCACCTCGCCCAGGACCGTGTCGAGGTCGGCGTCCACCGCCACCGCGACGGGCGCCCCCTGCGGCACCGGCACGGTGGCCCCGCGGGCCGGGCCGAGGTCGCAGGCCACCGCGACCGGCATCGCCGAGGTCGCCAGCGAGCCGGGCACGATCGCCTCCAGCACCGCGACCGCGTCGTGCAGGGCGACGGCGTCGCGGCCGTAGCGGGCGGAGTAGACGGCGCGGTAGTGCCCGATCACCCCGGCCAGCGCGTGCCCGCGCGGCCCGCCCGCGTCGAGCGCGGCCAGCCACTCCGGGCCCGCGGGGCAGCGCAGGGTCAGGTCCAGCGGCACCATCGTCACCGGGACCTCGGTCTGGGTGAGCACGCGCTGCGCCGCCTCGGGGTCGCAGTGGGCGTTGAACTCGGCCGCCCCGGTGACGTTGCCCGCGCCCAGCGCGCCGCCCATCCAGACGATCCGGCCGATCCGCTCCGCGAGCTCGGGGTGCACGGCCAGCAGCAGCGCGACGTTGGTGAGCGGGCCGATCGGCGCGATCGTCACCGGTTCCGCGGCCTCCCGCAGCACCGCCGCCATGACGCCGAGCGCGCCCCGCGGGTCCGGCCCGGCCACCGGTCCGGGCAGGGTGGCCGCCCGCCCGCCCAGACCGTCGCCGCCGTGCACCTGCTCCGCGCGCTGCTCCAGCCGGTGCACCAGCGGCCGGGCCGCGCCCGCCCCGACCGGCACGTCGCCGCGCCCGGCCAGCGCCAGCACCCGGCCGGCGTTCTCGGTGGTGGCGGGCAGGGCGACGTTGCCGAACACGGTGGTGACGGCGCGCAGGTCCACCTCGGGCGACGCGGCGGCCAGCATGAGGGCGACGGCGTCGTCGACGCCCGGGTCGGTGTCGATGATCAGCGGGGTCGGCACCTGCCTAGTCTGGGGGCCATGGGGCGAGTCGTGGTCACCGGCGCCGTCAACGTCGACATGGTGGTCGTCACCCCGCGGCTGCCCGGGCCGGGCGAGACCGTCGTCGGCGGGGGCGTGCGCACCTCCGGCGGGGGCAAGGGGGCCAACGCGGCCGTGGCGGCGGCGCGGGCCGGGGCGCGGGTCGTCCTGGTCGGGGCGGTCGGCGCGGACGCCACCGGGGCCGGGGCGCTGGCCGAGCTGCGGGCCGCGGGCGTGGACACCACCCACGTCGCCGAGCTGGCCGACCGGGCCACGGGCGTCGCGCTGATCGTCGTCGACGAGGCGGGGGAGAACCAGATCGCCGTCGGCGCGGGGGCGAACGCGCACGTCGGCGCCCTGCCCGACGGCGTGCTCGACGGGGCCGGCTGCGTGCTGGTGAGCACGGAGATCCCGGACGGCGCCGTCGTCGCCGCGGTGCGCGCGGCCGTCGCGGCCGGGGTGCCGTGCGTGCTCAACCCGGCGCCCGTCACGGCCGCGGTGCCCGCCCTGCTCGACGCCGGCGCGATCCTCACGCCCAACCGCGGGGAGCTGGCCGACCTGGCCGCCCGGCTCGGCGGCGTCGACCCGGCCGACGTGCCCGGCGCCGCCCGCGCCCTGCACGAGCGCTCCGGCGCGGCCGTCGTCGTCACGCTGGGGGAGCGGGGGGCGCTGGTCGTCGACGGGCCGGGGGAGCCCGCGCACGTCCCCGCCCCGGCCGTGACGGCCGTCGACACCGTGGGCGCGGGCGACACGTTCAACGGCGTCCTCGCCGCCCGGCTCGCCGACGGGGCGGACCTGCGCGCCGCCGTCCAGGCGGGGGTGACGGCCGCGTCGCTGGCGGTGCAGCACCCCGGGGCCCGCCCGGCCCCCTGACCCCGGTTGCAGCAAAGCCACTTTCACGCCATCTCGTTGCCGGAAAGTGGCTTTGCTGCAACCGCGCGGGAGCTACTCCGAGCGCGTCGGCTCGTCCTCGTTCTCCCCGTCCATGTCCCGGGCCGCGCGTTCGGCCGCCCCGCCCGGCCCGCCGCCGTCGCGGTCGGGCTCCTGCTCGGCCGTCGGGTCGGCGGCGGCGTAGGCGTCCTGGTCGCCCGGCCGTGCCCGGGTCGGGTTGTCCACGCGCCGGGACACGACCCGGTCCTCCTCGGTGCCCTGCTCCGCCGCGCGATCGCTGTCCATGCGGGGCGGGTACCCGCTCGGCGCCGCCGGGACGCACGGCATCATCGGGGCATGACCAGCATGTGGGGCTCCCCGCTGCGCGACCGGTGGGGCCGCGGGGCCCGTCGCGACCCGCAGCAGGCGCGGTTCCTCACCGTCGACTCACTGCGCTGGGTGCTGCGCCACCGGGCCTTCACGCCCTGGTACCTGGTGCGGTACTGGCGGCTGCTGCGCTTCCGGCTGGCCCACCCGCACGTCGTGCTGCGGGGGATGGTGTTCCTGGGCAAGCGGGTGGAGCTACACGCGCGCCCCGGCTACGGGCGCCTGGAGATCGGGCGCTGGGTGCACATCGGCGACGGCAACTCCCTGCGCTGCCACGAGGGCTCGCTGCGGATCGGCGACAAGGTGGTGTTCGGCAAGGACAACACCGTGAACTGCTACCTCGACGTCGAGATCGGCGCGACGACGATCGTCGCGGACTGGGTGTACGTCACGGACTTCGACCACCGCATCTCCGAGGTGGACGTGCCGATCAAGGACCAGGGCATCGTCAAGACGCCGGTGCGCATCGGGCCGGACTGCTGGATCGGCACCAAGGTCTCGGTGCTGCGCGGCACGCGGGTCGGGCGCGTGTCGGTGCTGGGCGCGCACGCGGTGGTCCGCGGCGACATCCCGGAGTACTCGATCGCCGTCGGCGCCCCGGCCCGGGTGGTGCGCAACCGGCTCGACGACCACGAGGCGGCCGCGGCGGAGCGGGCCGCGCTGGCCGACATCGCCCGCAAGACGGCGGCCGCCGTCGACCGGCGGCTTTCTGAATCGATGTGAGCTGGGACAACCCTGGTAACAACGACGGCGCGACCGCCGTTGGAGAAGGTGCAAGCACCATCAGGAGATCGAGGGAGAAGTCCCGTGAACGACATCACCGTCCAGCGCCTGCGTGAGCTGGAGGAGACCTACATCGTCGCCGTCAACGAGGCCATCGCCGAGGACCGCGACGACCTGGTCGCCGAGCTCGCCGCCGAGTACCCCGACGTCGCCGCGCAGGTGATCGCCGAGGCCGCGTGAGCGCCGCTCAGCGACCGAACACGTTGCCGGTGGGGATCTTCGGGCGGGCCAGTTCCTGGGGCCCGCCCGACGTCGTCCCGGCATAGACGGCGGCGGTGCCGACCGCGACCGCCGTCCAGTCGAACTCCGCGGCCAGCCGCGTGCGCGCCGTCCGGGCCCGCCGCCGGGCCGCCGCCGGGTCGGCCAGCACGCCGCCCACCGCCCGGGCCAGCGCGGCCGGGTCGCCCGGGGGGAACGACGCCCCGCTGACCCCGTCCACCACGATGTCGCCCAGCCCGCCCGCCGTCGACGCCACCAGCGGCGCCCCCGCCGCGGCCGCCTCCAGCGCCACGATCCCGAAGGGCTCGTAGCGGCTGGGCACCACCACCGCGTCGGCGCCCGCGAGCAGCGCCGAGAGCTCGCCGTCGGGCAGGTGCCCGAGGAAGCGGACGGCGCGCACGACGCGGTGGGTCCGCGCCGCGTCGAGCAGCATCTGCGTGCCCGTCCCGGTCCCGGCGACCAGCAACCGGGTCCCGGGGTGCGCGCGCCGGATCCGGGGCAGCGCGGCGATGAGGTCCTGGCAGCCCTTCTCGTACTCCAGCCGGCCGACGAACAGCAGCGCCGGGGCCGCGCCGGGCGCGTGCCGCTCCCGGGCCGCCGCCGCGCGCCGCCGCGAGACCCGCCACCGGCCCGGCGCGATCCCGTTGTGCAGCACCGCGATCGGCTCGGGGTCGAGGTCGAACAGCTCTGCCACCTCGGCGCGCATCGCGGCCGAGCAGGTGATCACCGCGTCGGCGCGCCGGGCGAGCCACCACTCCGTGGAGTGCACCTGGCGGCTCACCGGGGAGGACAGCCAGCCGTTGTAGCGACCGGCCTCCGTGGCGTGGATCGTCGCGACGAGCGGCACCCCGAGGACGTCGGCCAGCGCGATGGCCGGGTGGGCCACGAGCCAGTCGTGGGCGTGGACGACGTCCGGGCGCCAGCCGTCCAGCCGGGTCAGCGCGGCCCGCACCATGGCGTGGCCCATGGCGAGGGTCCAGGCCACCATGTCGCGGGCGAACTCCAGGTGCGCGGGGTCCTCGGCGACCCGCAGCACGCGCACGCCCTCCGCCGTCGTGTCGCTGGTGGGGTGGGTCTCGGCGTCGGTGCCCGCGGGGTGGCGGGAGAGCACCACCACGTCGTGCCCGGCGGCGGCCAGTTCCCTGGCCAGCGCGTGGACGTGCCGCCCCAGGCCGCCGATCACGACCGGGGGGTACTCCCACGACACCATCAGCACCCGCATCCCCCGCAACCTACTCGTCGGTAGCGCGGGCGCGTCGGCAGCCCGCCCCCGACTCGTGCACGGCGGGACCCCGACTCGCGCACGGTGAGGCCCCGACTCGCGGGGGTGGGGTCAGCCGACGATGGGGTTGCGGGGGGTGGCGGCCGGGCCGCCGGGGGTCGCGCCGGGGAGGAAGGTGCGCCAGTCGCCGCTGACCATCGTCGGGGCCGGGACGACCCGCACCCCGTCGGCGAAGTACGTCGTGGCCAGCACCATCCGCGGCACGGTCGTGCGGTTGGCCCCCGCGGTGTGGACGCAGTGCGCCGCGTGGAAGCTCACCTCGCCCGCCGCGAACGGCCCGTCCTCCACCTCGACGCCGCGCTCGCGGAAGGTCTCCGACACCCCGCGGTCGTAGGACGTGCCGTGCTTGTCGAACTCCACGTGCTCGACGGCCCGCCAGGTCTCGGCCCCGCGGGCGAACGCCAGCGGGCCCATCTCGCGCGGCGTGGGTTGCAGCGGGATCCACGCGGTGAGCACGTCGGGGGAGTCCAGCGGGAAGTGGTGGGCGTCGTAGTGCCACGGGGTGCGGCCGGCGCCGGGCTCCTTGGACAGCCCGTTGTCGTGGTAGAGCCGCACCCGCTCGACGCCCAGCAGCGCGGCGGAGATCCCGCCGATCCGCGGGGAGAGCACGGCCGCGCGGACCAGCGGGTCGTCGAGCCACATCATCTCCAGGCTCTGGAACCCCACGGCCGGGTCGACGGCGGCGTCGAGCAGCGCGCGGAGCCGGGCGCGCAGCCGCTCCAGCGCCCCGGGGGTGAGCACCCCGGGCAGCTTGACGAACGACTCGGCGCGGAACGCCGCGACCTGGGCGTCGGTCACGGGGTAGGGCTCGGCCAGCTCGGCGGCCACGGCGTCGTCGGAGGGCAGCGGGCGGGGGTCGTGCGGCGGCGGGTCGACGAGCGGGCCCTCGGGGGCGGGGCCGTCGGCCAGCGACATGTACCAGTCCCACCACTGGTCGTTGCCCCGGTCCCACTCCACGGCGACGTCGGAGGCGGCGCCCGCCGCGGTGGCGGCGGACAGGTGCGGGTTCACCGTCGGACCGGCCATGTCAGCGGCCCTCCCAGGTCATGAGGTGGGCCTCGTGGCGGAACGTGTAGCGACCGTCGTCGGCGCGGCAGCGGGCCAGGTACTCCCCGAGCGGGCCCTCGGTCTCCATCCGGTGCAGCGACACGGTGTCGTCGAACGCGCAGCGCTGCAGGAACCCCTCGACGACGGCCCGGTCGGCGCTGCCCGTCTCGTAGCGCAGCACCGTCACCGACGGCTCGACGCCGAGCGCGCGCAGCGCGGCCGCCACGCCCTCGGCGTCGGTGTAGGGGGTGGCGTCGGGGGCGAACGTCGCGCGGTAGGCCTCGTAGAACGCCAGGTAGTGCGAGCGGGCGCTCGCCTGGGCGACGACGCCGAGACCGCCGGGCCGCAGCGCCGCCACCATCCGGGCCACGCCCGCCCCGAGGTCCGCGGGCGGCAGGGCGTAGAGGGCGTGGGTGGCCCAGGCGACGTCGTAGGCGGACTCGGCGGTGAGGTCCTGCAGCACGATCTCGAACTCCGACTCCGCGACGAAGGGCGTGCGGAGCACCGCGCGGGCCTCGGCGAGGCTGAAGCCGGAGGGGTCGAGCAGGTCCACGGCGACCCGCGGGTGCGGCGGCAGCCCCTTGGCGAGCAGCGCCGCGGGGAACTTGCCGCTGCCGCACGCCACGTCGAGCAGCCGCACGCGGCCGTCGAGGGTGTGATCGCGCAGGTCGGCGGCCCAGTCGCGGGCCCCGGCGAGCTGCCGGTAGTCCTCGGTGGCGAGGGCGTAGAAGGCCTGCATCCCCGCCCGTCCCGCCTCGCTCCAGTGCTGGAGGCTGCGTTGCGCGGTGTCGGGTCGGGTCACGTGACGAGCCAACCACGCCGGACGGTTCGGCGCGCCGTGGATCGGCGGCGGTCCTAGCGTGAGGTGTGACCACCGTCGGCTCGACCGTCCCGCTGGACCGGCTCCGGGCGGAGGTCACGGGTTCCCCGAGGCTGTCCGCGCTGACGGGGGAGCGGTACGCCCGCACCCACGCCGCCTACGAGGACGCGAGCGACCAGCGCGGCCGCCTGCGGGAGTGGGTGCTCCGCGAGCTGCCCCCGCTGCTTGCCGGGCGCGACCCGGTGCGGGTCGTCGGCGTGGGGGTCGGCGACGGCAGCGTCGACGCCCCCTTCGCCGGGCTGCTGGCCGGCCCGGGCCGCGGGGTGCGGTACACCGGCGTCGAGCCGCACCCGCCCTCGGCGCTCGCCTTCGTCGGGCGGCTCGCCGCGCTCCCGGCCGCGGCGCTCGTGCCGTCGGTCGTGATCGGGGACTTCGCCGACCACGACGCAGGCCACCCCGCCGACCTCGTCCACTTCCTGCACTCGCTCTACTACGTCGACGACCTGGCCGCGGCATTGGCGCACGCCTGCGCGATCGTGCGGCCGGGCGGCCTGGTCGTGGCGGCCACGGCCCCGCGGGAGCCGCTGTGCGTGCTCACCGAGATGCTCTGCCCCTGGGAGCGGCACCGGCCCTGGTTCGCGGCGGACGTGCAGGCGGAGATGGACCTGCGCGGGCTCGAGGTCCGGGTGGAGACGCTCGTGGGCCGCCTCGACGTCGCCGACGTGCTGGCCGACCCGCTCGGGCGCGGCGAGGACGTCTTCGACTTCCTCGTCGGTGCCCGGACGCGGGACATGTCGCCGCACGTCCGGGCGGAGGTGCTCGGCTACCTGACCGCCATCTGCCCGGACGGCGTCCACGTGCCGCACCCGCTCGACGTGGTGGTCGCGCGCGTGCCCTGAACGCCCGGGGCCCGCAGCGCCCGGGCGTCGACGTGGCCGAACGGGCGCGGCGGGCCGGCCAACCCGGCGGCGGCCCCCGCGCGGTCGCCCGCTGCCAGCAGACGCGCCCCGTCGCGGACCCGGGCGGCGTGGGCGTGGGCACGGTCGCGG
>JAPLAT010000343.1 GCA_026393175.1 Pseudonocardiales bacterium | reverse complement strand
GACAGGTGGGCGAGCGTCGCCCCGAGCCTCACGCGCCCGCCCGCCGCTCCGCGGCGAACCGGGCGTACCAGCGCAGCGCGTCGGGGTCGTCGACCGAGGCGATGTTGGCCGCCTTCTCCAGGGGGCGCCCGCTGAGCAGCTTCTTGACCGGCACCTCGAGCCGCTTGCCGCTCAGCGTGTGCGGGACGGCGGGCGCCTCGACGATCTCGTCCGGGACGTGCCGGGGCGTCAGCCGGGTGCGCAGCGTGGTGGCGATCTTCTGCCGGAGCTCGTCGTCGAGCGCGTGCCCCGGGGCCGGGACGACGAACAGCCCGAGCCAGTACGCGTCGTCGGGCAGGTCGACGCCGACCACGAGGGTCTCGGTGATCTCCGGCATCGTCTCGAGGACGTCGTAGAAGTCGCTGCTGCCCAGCCGCACGCCCTGCCGGTTGAGCGTCGAGTCCGACCGGCCGTGGATGGTGACCGAGCCGTCGGCGTGCATCGTCACCCAGTCGCCGTGCCGCCACACCCCGGGCCAGGTGTCGAAGTAGGACTCGGTGTAGCGGGCGGCGTCCGGGTCGTTCCACAGGTACACCGGCATCGACGGCATCGGCTGGGTGATGACGAGGTCGCCGACGGTGTCGACCACGGGCTTGCCGTCCTCGTCCCACGCCGCGCAGTCGACGCCCGCGAGGACGCCGCCGATCCGCCCGGCCCGCACCGGGGTGTACTCGTTGGCGCCGACGAAGGCGCCGGAGATGTCGGTGCCGCCGCTGGTGGAGTCGACCCGCAGGTCGGACCCGACGTTGTCCAGCAGCCAGTGGTAGCCGGCCGGGGGCAGCGCCGAGCCGCTGACCATGACGTGCCGCAGCCGGCCCAGGTCGTGGTCGGAGTTCGGGCGGACCCCGCTGTTCGCCGTCGCCGTGACCACGGCGGCGCCCAGGAGCATCACCTGCGCCCCGGTGCGGGCCGCGACCTCCCACACGGCACCCGGCGGGTGCCCGGGGCTGCCCTCGTACAGCACGATGCTCGCGCCGTGCAGCAGCGAGCCGAGCTGCATGTTCCACAGCGCCCACCCGGTGGAGGTGAACGCGAACATCCGCTCGCCCTCGCGCATCCCGGCGTACAGCCCGGCCCACTTCAGGCCCTCCAGCGTGATGCCCCCGTGCCCGTGCACCAGGCCCTTCGGCAGGCCGGTGGTGCCGGAGGTGAACAGCACCCACAGCGGGTGGGAGAACTCGACCTGCGCGAACTCCGGCTCGGCGTCGACGGCCAGCAGCTCGTCCCACGGCGTCGTGCCCTCGGGGTGCGGGCGGTCGAACACGTACGGCACGTGCACGACGTGGCGCAGGGTCGGGAGCTCCTCCCGCAGCCGGGCGACGACGTCGCCGCGGTCGATCTCCCTGCCGTTCCAGTGGTAGCCGTCCGCCGCGACGAGCACGGTGGGCTCGAGCTGCGCGAGGCGGCCGATGGTGCCCTCGGCGCCGAAGTCCGGGGAGCAGCACGCCCACACCGCGCCGACGGCGGCGGCGGCCAGGCAGGCGATCACGGCGTGCTCGGTGTTGGGCAGGTAGGCGCCGACCCGGTCGCCGGGCCGCACGCCCGCGCGGCGCAGCCAGCCGGCGGCCGCCGCGACCGACCGGCGCAGCTCGCCGAAGGTGATCTCCCGCGCGGGGGCCCCGCCCTCCCGCACGCACACCAGGGCCGTCGCGTCGTCGGCCCCGTGGCGCAGCACGTGCTGCGCCCAGTTCAGCCGCGCGCCGGTGAACCAGCGGGTGCGCGGCATCTCCTCGGCCGTGCGCACCTGCGTCCACGGCGCGGAGAACGCCACCCCGTAGTACTCGACCACGGACGTCCAGAACCGGTCCAGGTCCTCGATCGACCACGCGTGCAGGGCGTCGTGGTCGGGGAACGGCCGCCCCTCCCGCTCCTCGAGCCGGTCGAGGTAGGCACGCAGCGCGGAGGCCTCGACGCGGGCCGCCGACGGGGTCCAGAGGACGGGGTCCATCCGGCGAACATAGGCGTTCTCGCCCCGGTGGCCTGCGCGGTTGAGAACGCGTTGAGACGTCCGTGTGATCGAGTTGAGGTGAACGGAGCAGATTACGTGCCAGTAGCCCGCCGGGACGGGTGCCCGCACGTTCCCGCGATCCGAACGACCGCACGACGACGTGTATTCGAGGAGGCCGCACGCAATGAAGCTCGCTCTCTACCTTCCGAACTTCCGCGACGAGGTGACCGTCAAGGAGCTCGAGGACCTGACGACCCTCGCCGAGGACCTGGACTTCGACTCCGTCTGGACGCTCGACCGGGTCTTCGTGCCGGAGTCCTCCGACCGCGGCGAGCTGCAGTACCCGTTCGGCATGATGGACGGGCTGCCCAACGGCCTGCCGGTCATCTCGCGCGGCAAGTGGTTCCAGGGCTGGCCGCTGCTCCCGTGGCTGGCCGCGAAGACCACCAAGCTCCGGTTCGGGATGAGCATCACCAACACGCCGTTCCGCGGCCCGGCGGTGCTGGCCACCGAGCTGGCCACGATCGACCACCTCTCCGGCGGGCGGCTCAACGTCGGCGTCGGGTCGGGCTGGATGCCCGAGGAGTTCGCCGCGTCGAGCGTCCCGCACCTGTTCCCGCGCCGGCACGCCCACGTGCGCGACACCCTGGAGATCTTCAAGGGGATCTGGGAGAACGACCTCTACGAGCACCACAGCGAGTTCGCCGACTTCGAGCTCGGCGGGTTCGGCCACAAGCCCCTCCAGCAGCCGCTGCCGATCTTCTTCTCCGGTCTCAAGGACCCGAAGCGCTCGGCCAAGCGCATCGCGAAGTACGGCCTCAACGGCTGGATCGGCATCCAGGACTCGCCCGAGGACATCAAGCGCTGGAAGGCCGAGATGGAGCGGGAGCTGAACGAGCTCGGCCGCGGCTTCCCCGACGGCTTCGAGATGTGCTCGATGATCTGGACCGTCATCACCGACGAGCCGCTGGACCAGACCGCGAACGGCAAGGTCACCAACCTGCTGGCGGGCACGGCCCAGCAGATCGAGGACCGGCTCAAGGCCTACAAGGAGGCGGGCATGACGATGCCGCTGATCTGGCCGCCGTTCCGCGACGTGCCGACGTCGAAGACCATGGACGACCTCAAGCGGATCACCGAGGAGATCATGCCCAAGGTCAACGCCAGCTGAGCCCCACCCGCACGCTCGCCGGAGCCCACGCCCCCCCGCGGGGTGTGGGCTCCCGCGCGTCGGCGGCCGGGTCGGGTCAGGTCCAGGACCAGCCCGTCCAGGTGTCGACCTCGATCGAGACGACGGGGCCGGCCGGGCGGCGCTCGACGTAGGCCGGGTAGCGGGCCGCGAGCGCGTCGACCGCGTCGGCGTCGGTGGCGCGGACGGTGGCGGTGCCGTCGGCGCGCACCCACCACAGGCGGGTCCAGTCGTCGTCGTAGACGTCGGCGAGCAGGCACACCCGCGGCCGGGCCGCGATGTTGTCGAGCCGGCGCAGCCGGGTGGTGCTCTTGGGCTTGTCGTCGACGGCGAACACGACCCGCTCGCCCAGGACGGCGAACGTGACCGGCACCAGGTGCGGGACGCCCTCGGCGGAGACGGTGGCCAGCCGGGCGACCCGCGCGCCGGCGAACCGGGCCCGGGCGTCGGCGGCGGAGAGGCGCATCGGGCGGGAGCGTACAGCGCCGCCGACGCGGTCAGGAGAGGTTGACGATGTTGCCGTCCGCGTCGATGTCGACGAGGTGCGCGGCCGGGTGCGCGCCCAGGCCGGGCATCGTGCGCATGTCGCCGCAGATCGGGTAGACGAAGCCCGCCCCGACCGAGGCCCGGACCTCGCGCACGGGCAGCCGCCACCCGGTGGGGGCGCCCTTGAGCGACGGGTCCGAGGACAGCGACAGGTGGGTCTTGGCGATGCAGACGGGCAGGTGCCCGAACCCGTTGCGCTCGTAGGTGGCGATCTGCCGGGCGGCGCTGAGGTCGTAGTCGACGCCGTCGGCGCCGTAGACCCGCGTCGCGATCGTCTCGATCTTCTCGGTGAGCGTGGCCGAGTCCGGGTAGAGGAAGCCGAACGTGCTCGGCTGGTCGGCGGCCTCGGCGACGGCCTCGGCCAGTTCGGTGGCGCCGCGCCCGCCGTCGGCGAAGTGCGTGCAGACCGCCGACCGGACACCCATCGACGCGGCGATCTCGGCGATCGCGGCGTGCTCGGAGGGGTGGTCGCCGGGGAACGCGTTGATCGCGACGACCGGCGTGACCCCGTGCAGCCGGATGTTCTCGATCTGCTTGCGCAGGTTCGCGCCGCCGACGTGCACCTCGTCGGGGTTCTCCCGCAGCATCGCCTCGGGCAGCGGCCGGCCGGCGACGACGCGGTGCGCGCCCGAGTGCGCCTTGAGCGCCCGCACCGTCGCGACGACGACGGCGGCGTCCGGGGTGAGCCCCGACGCCCGGCACTTGATGTTGAAGAAGCGCTCGGCCCCCATGTCGGCGCCGAAGCCGGCCTCGGTGACGAGGAACTCCCCGCCGTGGATGCCGATGAGGTCGGCGACGACCGAGGAGTTGCCGTGGGCGATGTTGCCGAACGGGCCGGCGTGCACGAGCACCGGCGTGTGCTCGAGGGTCTGCATGAGGTTGGGCTTGAGCGCGTCGCGCATGAGCACGGTCATCGCGCCGGCCCCGCCGATCTCCTCGGCCGCCACGGGCCGCCCGTCGCGGGTGTAGCCGACGACGACCCGCCCGAACCGCTCGCGCATCTCCTGCACCGAGCGGGCCAGCGCGAAGATCGCCATGACCTCCGAGGCGGCGGTGATGTCGAAGCCGGTCTGCCGGGGGATCCCGTCGGTGCGCGACCCGAGCCCGACGATCACGTTGCGCAGGACCCGGTCGTTGACGTCCAGGACGCGGCGCCAGGTGATGTCGTGCGGGTCCAGGCCGGCGGAGTTGCCCTGGAACAGGTGGTTGTCCAGCACGGCGGAGAGCAGGTTGTGCGCCGCGGTGACGGCGTGGAAGTCCCCGGTCAGGTGCAGGTTGAGCAGTTCCATCGGCACGACCTGGCTGTAGCCGCCGCCCGCCGCGCCGCCCTTGATCCCGAACGTGGGCCCCATCGACGGCTGGCGGATCGCGACCGTGGCCTGCCGCCCGATGCGCCCCAGCGCCTGGCCGAGCCCGACGGTGGTGGTGGTCTTGCCCTCGCCGAGCGGCGTCGGCGTGATCGCGGAGACGACGACGTAGCGGGCCTTCGGCCGGTCCGCGAGCTCCTCGACCGCCGACAGCTTGATCTTGGCGACGTTCTCGCCGTAGGGCTCGAGCAGGTGCGGCCCGATGCCCATCTGGGCCGCCACCTCGGTGAGCGGCTTGAGGGCGGTGGACCGCGCGATGGCGAGGTCGGACGGGAAGGCCATATCCGGGGTCTCCTCTTCAGGCGGTGGCGCTGGGACGGCCCGGCAGGTCCGCCCGTCCGTCGCGGACGTCCGCGGCCCACGACGCGGTGTCGGCGAGCGCGCCGAACGGGAAGAAGTGCACGCCGCGGACCAGGCAGGCCGGGTCGGCGGCGACGGCGGACGCCAGGTCCGCCAGGGTCTCGGCGGGGCGGTGCTCCGGCGCGGTCGCGAGCTTGAGCACGCCGCCGGTCTGCTTGCGCAGGACCTGCAGCGAGGGGCCGATCCCGCAGGACAGGCCGAACTTCAGCAGCCGGGCGGGCGAGGTGACGCCGGGCAGCCCGACGTGCACGGGCAGCGTGACGCCCGCGGCCCGGATCCGGCGCTCCCACGCGAGGATCGGGTCGGCGGCGAAGCAGAACTGCGTGACGACCCGGACGTCGAGGCCGCGCTCGCGGGCGATCCGGTCCTTGGCCGCCAGCGCCGCGGCCAGGGCGGCGGGCCCGATGTCGGGGCTGCCCTCCGGGTGCCCCGCGACCCCGGCCCGCCGGATGCCCGCCTCCTCCAGGCACCCCGAGTCGAGGACCTGCGCCGTCTCGGTGAACTCCCCGGCCGGCGTGCGCACCGAGCCCGCGACGAGCAGCACGTCGTCGACGCCCAATGCGGCGACGTCGGCCAGCATCCGGCGCAGCGTGTCCCGGTCGGGCACGGCGCGGACCGCGAGGTGCGGGACCGGACGCATCCCCGCCGCGGCGACCTGCCGCGCGACGGCGACGGTCTGCTCCCACGGCACGCGCGGCAGGAACGTGAGGTACACGGCCGTGCCCGGCGCGAGGACCTCGGCCAGGCGCTCCACGTTCGCCGTCTCGCGCGGCGTGATCTCCACGCTGAACCCGGTGAGCAGCCGGGCCACGTCGCTCGCGGTCACGCGCCGCTCCCCCGCCTGCGCCGGATCTCCGCGCTGATCGCGGGCACCACCTCGTGCATGTCCCCGATCACCGCGTAGGTGGCCTTGGTGACCATGGGCGCCTGGTCGTCGGTGTTGATCGCCACGATCGTCTTGGAGCTCGCGCAGCCCGCCCAGTGCTGGATGGCGCCGCTGATCCCGCACGGCAGGTAGACCTCCGGCGCGATGCGGCTGCCGGTCTGCCCGACCTGCTCGTGGTGCGGGCGCCAGCCCAGGCTGGTGACGACGCGGGAGACGCCGAGCGCGCCGTCGAGCAGGTCGGCCAGCTCGACGACGCCGTCGAACCCGGCCGCGCTGCCCGCGCCACGGCCGGCGCCGACGACCACCCGGGCCGAGGTGAGCGCACCGGAGCGGTCGGGCTCGGCGGGCTCGGTGGCCACGACGCGCGTCACCAGGTCGGCCTCGGCCACGTCCGGGTCGAGCGTGCGCGGCACCGCCGGGCCCGGCACGGCGGCGGGCTCGGCCTCGACCGCGTGCCCGGCGACGGTGAGCACCGCGGGGGTGCCGTCCAGCCGCATCTCCTCCAGGACGGACCCGCCCAGGATCTGGCGCCGGACCACGAGCGGGTCGGTCCCGGCGACGGCGACGACGTTCGCCGCCATCGCCACCCCGAGCCGGGCCGACAGGTGGGCGAGCACCTCCATGCCGCGCGGCGTGCCGGTGGCGACCACGGCGGTGGCGCCGGTCGCCGCGTGCGCGGCCTGCACCGCCGTGGCCCAGGCGGCTCCGCCGTAGGCGCCGAACACCGGGCCCGCGGCGTGGTGCACCTCGTCCACGCCGTAGCCGGCGAGGACGTCGCGCACGCCGTCGGGCTGCGGGCCCACCAGCACGGCGTGCAGCGGCCCGCCGAGCCCGCGCGCGAAGGTCAGGGTCTCCAGCGACGTCTCGGCCACGCCGGCCGGGCCGGTCTCGACGAACACCAGGGTCATCGGGTCACCCCCAGGCTCTGCAGCAGGTCGACGACGGCGGGCGCGGCGTCCGGCCCGGTCCCGAGGACCTCCACCACGCTCGGCGCCGCGGGCGGCAGCGTCAGCCCCAGCCGCCCCGTGCCCTGCGGTTCCCGGCGCGGCGCGACGACCCGCACCGCGACCTTCTTCGCCTTCATCCGCCCCGTGATGGTCGGGTAGCGCGGATCGACGCCGCCCTCCAGCACCGTGACGACGGCGGGCAGCGGCACGCGGAAGGTCTCGCTGCCCTCGGGCCCGTCGCCCTGGGCGGTCAGGACGCCGTCCGCGCCGACCTCGACCGTGCGGACCCCGTTGACGACCGGGCGGCCCAGCTCGTGGGCCAGCCGGATCCCGACCTGGAAGTCCCCGGAGTCGGCGGCGTCGTTGCCCAGCAGCACCAGGTCGTGGTCCCCCTCGGCCACGACGGCGGCGATCTCCGCGGCCACGTCGGCCGGCCCGAACCGGCCCGGGTCCGCCTCGATGTGCACCGCGGCCCCGCAGCCGACGCCCAGCGCGGACCGCAGCTGCTAGACGGCCTCGGCCGGGCCCAGCGTCAGCACGGTGGCGGTCCCGCCGCCCGCCGCCGCGATCCGCACCGCCAGCTCGACGGCGCAGCTCTCGTGCGCGCTGACGGTGAACCCGACGAACCGCGCGTCGATGCCCTGCCCGTCCGGGGTCAGCAGCACCTCGCCCGCGACGTCGGGCACCCGCTTGACGCAGACCAGCACGTTCGTCATCGGATGCGGCCGTTCTGCGGATCGAACAGCGGCGTGGTGTCCACCGAGCCGACGGTGACCGGGTACAGCTCCTCCATGTAGGACACCGAGAGCCGGTTGCCGACGGTCGCCTGCTCCGGCGGCAGGTAGGCCATGAGCACGTGCGCCCCCAGCGACGGCGCGGAGCCCGCCGAGGTGACGTAGGGGTGGTGGCCGTGCCCGTCGGTGAGCGGGGCGCCGTCGCGGGTGAGGACCGGCTCGCCGCCGAGCATGTAGCGGCGCTGCCCCGACGCCGACGTGTGGTCGTCGACGGTCATCGTGCACAGCACCGCGGCCGGCGCGGCGGCCCGTTGCGCCAGATAGGCCTCCCGCCCGACGAACGCGGCGTCCTTGACCCGCGGCCGGGCCATCCCGGCCTCGACGATCGTGCGCTCGGCGTCGAGCTCGGACCCGTAGGCGCGGTAGCCCTTCTCCAGGCGGCCGGTCGTGCCGTACACCCCGATGCCGACCGGCACGGCGCCGTCGGGCCGGCCCGCCTCGTGCAGCAGGTGCCACAGCCGGGCGCCCTGCTCCATCGGGACGTAGAGCTCCCAGCCGAGCTCGCCGACGTAGGAGATCCGCGAGGCGAGGACGTCCAGGCTGTCGATCTCCAGGCGGCGGCAGGTGAGGAAGCCGAACCCGGCGTCGCTGACGTCGTCGTCGGTGATCCGGCCCAGGATGTCGCGGGCCTTCGGGCCCCAGAGCCCGATGGTCGTGAACGCCGAGGTGAGGTCGACGACCTGGGCGCGCTCGCCGGCGTGGCGGCGGAACCAGGCGAGGTCGGCCATGCCGTGCGCCCCGCCGGTGACGACGCGGTAGCGGTCGTGGGCCAGGCGCATGACGGTGAGGTCGGAGCGGAAGCCGCCGCGCGCGTCCAGGACGGGGGTGTAGACCACCCGGCCCTCGGCGACGTCGGCCTGGGCCACCACGATGCCCTGCACCGCGTCGGCCGCCCCGGGCCCGACGACGTCGAAGACCACGAACGCCGACAGGTCGACGATGCCCGCCCGCTCGCGCATCGCGAGGTGCTCGGCGTTGATGATCGGCGACCACCAGCGGGCGTCCCACTCGTGCTCGCGGGCGAGCGGGGCCAGCGCGCCGGCGTAGTCGCCGAGCAGGCCCTCGTTCGAGGCGTACCAGAAGGGCCGCTCCCAGCCCGCGGTCTCGAAGAAGACCGCGCCCGCCGCGCGCTCGGCCTCGTGCATGGGGGCGAGCCGCTTGCCGCGCTCCCCGGACCACTGCTCGGCCGGGTGCACGATGCCGTAGGTCTTGTTGAACGCCTCAGCGGTGCGGGAGCGGACGTGCGCGCGGGTGCGCTGGTGGGGGTGGAAGCGCGCGATGTCGGAGTGGTGCAGGTCGATCTCGGAGTGGCCGTGCGTCATCCACTCCGCGACGGCCCGCCCGACGCCGGGCCCCTCCTTGATCCACACCGCGGCGACCGACCACAGCCCCGCGACCTCCGGGGTCTCGCCGAGGATCGGCGCGCCGTCCGGGGTGAGCGAGAGCAGGCCGTTGATCGCGTAGCGGATCTCCGCGCCCTCGGCGCCCAGCGCCTCGGGCATGAGCTCCAGCGCCTGCTCGAGCTGGGGGTCGAAGTCGTCGTCGGTGAAGGGCATCTCGGTGGGCGAGAGCCGGGCCTGCTCGATCGAGGGGATGTCCTCGGCCTCGTGCAGGATCGGCCGGTGGGCGTAGGACCCCACCTCCATGTCGGCGCCGTGCTGGCGCTCGTAGCAGAAGGTGTCCATGTCCCGGATGATCGGGAACGAGATCTCGCCGGGCCGCTCGGCCAGCTGCGGGATCGGCCCCACGGAGATCATCTGGTGGACGGCGGGGGTCAGCGGGATCGCCGCGCCGGCCATCCGGGCGAGCTTCGGGCTCCACACCCCGCAGGCGATGACGACCGTCTCGGCCTCGATGTCGCCCGCCGTCGTGCGCACGCGGCGGATCCGCCCGCGCTCGACGTCCATGCCGACCACCTCGACGTTCGGCACGACCGTGAGCGCGCCGAGCGCCGTCGCCGCCTCGCGCATCAGCGTGCCCGCGCGCAGCGAGTCGACCACGCCCACCGACGGGGTCCAGAAGGCGCCGAGGATCCGGTCCTTGTCCAGGAACGGCACGCGCTCGACGACGTGGTCGGGCGTGACGAGCTCGGCCTCCACGCCCCACGCCCTGGCCGAGGACATCCGCCTGCGCAGCTCCTCCATCCGCTCCGGGGTCCGCGCGACCTCGTAGCCGCCGGACTCGGTGAACACCCCGAGCTCCTTGTACTGGCGCATCGAGTCCAGCGTCAGGTCGGCCAGCTCCCGGGAGTGGTCGACCGGGAAGATGAAGTTGGACGCGTGGCCGGTGGAGCCGCCCGGGTTGGGCAGCGGGCCCTTGTCCAGCTGCACGATGTCGCGCCATCCCAGCCGGGCCAGGTGGTGGACCAGGCTGTTGCCGACGATCCCGGCGCCGATGACGACGACCCGCGCGGCGGGCGGAACGCTGACCATGGGTAGTCCTCTCCCCTGCTGCTGATGCTCGTGCGGTGCCGTCAGTCGCCCAGCTCGCGGCGGCGGCGGGTGACGTAGTCGGCCAGTTCCTCGCGCACCGCCTCGTCGATCGGCGGCGGCTCGTACTCGGCGAGCCTGCGGCGGGCGATCTCGCCCGCCCGGGCCGCGGCGTCGTGGGCGCCCCCGCGGTTCCACCGCTCGTAGTTCTCCGAGCTGGACAGGAACGGCCGGTAGAAGCAGGTGCGGAAGCGCTCCATCGTGTGGGCCGCGCCGAGGAAGTGCCCGCCGTGGCGGACCTCGTCGTGCGCGTCGAACGCCAGCGACGCCTCGTCGATCTCCAGCGGCGTGAACTCGTGCTGGAGCATCTCCAGCACCTGCACGTCGAGGACGAACTTCTCCACGCTCGCGACCAGGCCGCCCTCCAGCCAGCCCGCGGTGTGCATGACCCAGTTGATGCCGGCGAGGAACGTCGGCAGCATCGTCATCAGCGACTCGTAGCCGGCCTGCGCGTCGGGCATCTGGCTCGAGGTCAGGCCGCCGCCGGACCGCACGGGCAGCCCGAAGCGGCGGGCGATCTGCCCGGTGCACAGCAGCCCGATCGCCGACTCGGGCGTGCCGAAGCAGGGCGAGCCGGACTGCATGTCGATGTTCGACAGGAACGACCCGAAGATCACCGGCGCGCCCGGGCGGATGAGCTGGGACAGCGCGATCCCGGTGAGCGCCTCGGCGATCTGCTGGGCGAGCGAGGCCGGGATCGACACCGGGGACATCGCGCCCATGAGCAGGAACGGGGTGAGCACGACGGGCTGGTTGGCCGCGGAGTACTCGAACTGCGACTCGAGCATGCGCTCGTCCCAGCGCAGCGGGGAGTTGCAGTTGATCAGCGAGATCGTGGCGGGGACGGCCTCGATCGCGTCCCGGCCGCCGAAGAGGATCTCGGTCATGGCGAGCGTGTCGCGCGCGTTGACCCCGGACACCACGTTGCCCATGTAGATCTTGTCCGTGAGCGTCTGCAGGGCGTAGGTCATGTCGAGGTGCCGCGAGTCCAGCGGCGTGTCGTCCGGCTCGCACACCACCCCGCCCGCGGAGTCCAGCGCCGCGAAGCCCTGCGCGAGGCGCGCGAAGTTGCGGAAGTCCTCCATGGTGGCGTTGCGGCGCACGTCGCCCTCGCGGACGAACGGCGGCCCGTAGACGCTGCCGAACACCATCGCGTCGTCCCCGATGTGCACCGTGTTCGCGGGGTTGCGGGCCTGCACGTCGAACGACCGCGGCGCCTTCGCCACCTGCTCCAGCAGGAAGTCCGGGTCGAACCGGACGCAGTCGTCCTCCACCTTCTGCCCGGCCTGGCGGAACAGTTCCAGGGCGCGCGGGGACAGGAACTCCACGCCGATCTCGGTGACGATGCGCCGCCAGCCGAGGTCGAGCGTGGCCATCGCGTCCTCGGACAGGATCTCGTAGCGGGGCATGGCATTGCGGAACATGCGTGCTCCCCCTCTTGACGGGTGGTGCGACCGGCGTCACAGTAACCGCGCAGGATGGAAGTGCGGTCCCATATTGTGGAACTCTTGGCGGAGGCGGGTCGATGGCGGCACAGCTGGGCAGCCAGGCCGTCGAGCGCGCGAGCGCGCTCCTCGCCCTCATCGTCGAGTCCGGGACGCCGCGCTCGTTCACCTCGCTGGTCGACGAGCTCGGCCTGGCGAAGTCCACGACGTCGCGGCTGCTGCAGGCCCTCGAGCGCAGCCGGCTGGTCCAGCGCGACCGGGCGGGGGCGTTCCGGCCCGGTGCGCTGTTCTCCGTCTACGCCGCCCGGCCCAGCGCCCTGCACGACATCGCCGAGCTGGCCCGCGTGACCATGGAGCACATCGGCGAGATCTGCCACGAGACGGTCAACCTGGCGGTGCCGCGCGGCAGCCAGCTCGTGCAGATCTCCCAGGTCGACGGCCGCTACCGGGTCGGGTCCACCGACTGGGTGGGCGTCGACGTCCCGGCGCACTGCACCGCGCTGGGCAAGGTGCTCTACGCCTTCGGCGCGCTGCCGCTGCCGCGCGGGGGCCTGGAGCGGCCCACCGCGCACTCCCCCGTGGACCGCGCCCAGCTCGAGCACATGCTCGTCGAGGTGCGCCGTCGGGGCTGGGCGGCGTCGCTGGACGAGCTGGAGGTCGGGCTCTCCGCCGTCGGCGCGCCCGTCCGCAGCGTCGACGGGTCGGTCGTCGCCGCGATCTCGGTCTCCGGGCCCACGACGCGCATCAACGAGCACGGCATCACCAGGCTCGGCGACATGCTCGTCGCCGAGGTGCGCGGCCTCTCCGCGCTGCTGGGACACCAGCCCGGCCGGAAGGAAGGCGTGGCATGACCACCGACGACGCACTCGGTCCCGCGGAGGAGCACAAATGACCGAGGACGAGATCCTGAAGGGCCTCTACGACGAGACGCTCGTCGGCAACGGGCCCCGCGTGCTGGAGCTGGTCCGGGCGGGCCTCGACGTCGGCCTGGGCCCGGAGCGGATGCTGTTCGACGCCCTCATCCCCTCGCTGGAGGAGGTGGGCGCGCGGTTCGAGCGGGGCGACTACTTCGTGCCGGAGATGCTCATCGCGGGCCGGGCGATGAGCGGCGCGCTCGACGTCCTGCGCCCGCTGCTCGCCGAGACCGGTGCGCAGTCGGTGGGCACGTTCCTCATGAGCACCGTCAAGGGCGACGTGCACGACATCGGCAAGAACCTGGTCAACATCATGCTGGAGGGCGCGGGCTTCCACGTGATCGACCTCGGCGTGCAGGTCCCGCCGGAGAAGGTGATCGCCGGGGTGCTGGAGCACAAGCCCGACATCGTCGGGTTCTCGGCGTTCCTCACCACGACCATGCCGATGTTCAAGGCCAACATCAACGCCCTGCAGAAGGCCGGCCTGCGCGACTCGGTGATCGTCATGGTCGGCGGGGCGCCGGTCACCCAGGAGTACGCCGACGCGGTCGGCGCCGACAGCTACGCGGCCGACGCCGCGACGGCCGTCCGCAAGGCCAAGGAGCTGCTCGCCGCGCGCCGGGCCGCCGTCACCGCCTAGGAGACCACCATGCACACCGTCCTGCGGTCGGCCACCCGCGAGGTCGTGATCGGCCCCGACCAGCCGTTCTGCCTGATCGGCGAGCGGCTCAACCCGACCGGCCGGCGGATCTTCGCCGAGCAGCTGCGCCACGGCGACCTGTCCCGGATCGCCGTCGACGTCGAGCAGCAGGTGGCCGCGGGCGCCACGATGCTCGACATCAACATGGGCGTCCCGCTCGCCGACGAGGCCGAGCTGCTCGCCCGCGCCGTCACGATGGTGCAGGAGCTGACCGACCTCCCGCTGTGCATCGACTCGTCCGTGGTCGAGGCGCTGGAGGCCGGGCTCGCGGTGTACCGGGGCAAGGCGCTGGTCAACTCCGTCACCGGCGAGCGGGAGCGGCTGGACGCGATCCTGCCGATCGTCGCCCGGTACGGGGCCGCGGTGATCGCGCTGCCCAACGAGGAGGACGAGATCCCCGACGAGCCGGCGAAGCGGCTCGAGATCACCCGCAAGATCGTGGACGTGGCGGTGGGCGAGTACGGCATCGCGCTCGAGGACATCGTCATCGACCCGCTCGCCATGCCGATCGGCGCCGACACCACGCTGGTCACCAAGACCTGCGAGACGATCCGGCTGATCCGCGACGAGCTCGGGCTCAACATGACCCTCGGGGCGTCCAACGTCTCCTTCGGCATGCCCGGCCGGGCCGCGCTGGGGGCGGCGTTCCTGCCGATCGCGATGTCCTGCGGGCTGACCAGCGCCGTGATGGACGTGCGGTCGCCGCAGATCGTCGAGGCGGTGAAGGCCGCGGACCTGCTGCTCGGCAACGACGAGTGGGGCGCGGCGTGGATCGCGAGGTACCGCGCCGCCCAGAAGTCGGCGTAGGTGGACGGCACCCCGGATCGCGTCCGCATCCGGTTCCGCCCGGACGGCGCGGAGCCGCGCGAGGTCAGGGTGCCGTCCGGGGTCACCCTGTTCGACGCGGCCAGCTGGAACGGCATCGCCGTCGACTCCACCTGCGGCGGCCACGGGACGTGCCGCAAGTGCCGGATGCGCGTGGTCGACGGCACCGTGGCGGTGTCCCGGCTCGACCCGCGGGCGTTCGGGCCCGACGAGCTGCGCGCGGGCTGGCGGCTGGCCTGCACGGCCGTCGCCGAGGGGGACGTGGCCGTCGAGGTGCCGCCGCTGGTCACCCGGCCCAAGGCCGCGACGGTGGGCGTCGGCAGGCAGGTGATCCTGCGGCCGGCCGTGCAGAAGCGCTGCGTGCGGCTCGACGAGCCGAGCCTGGCCGACCAGCGCACCGACGTCGAGCGGCTGCGCGACGCCCTGCCCGACCTGGACCTGCGGGTGGACCTGCGGGCCGCGCGGAACCTGCCCCGGGCGCTGCGCGCGGCGGACCTGGAGGTCACGGCCGTCGTCGTGGACGACGTGCTGGTCGACGTCGAGCCCGGTGACACCGCGGCCCGGCGGTTCGGCATCGCGTTCGACCTCGGCACCACGACGGTCGTGGCCACCCTGCTCGACCTGGGCACCGGCACCCCCGTCGCCGTCGCGTCGATGCTCAACCCGCAGCAGCCCTTCGGCGCCGACGTGATCACCCGGATCAGCGCGACGATGATGGACCCCGACGCGCTCGGGCGGCTCACCGCGCTCGCCCACGGCTGCCTCGACCAGCTGGCCGCCGAGGTGTGCGCGGAGGGCGCCGTGGCCCCGGCCGAGGTCTACGAGGTGGCGCTGGCGGGCAACGCGACCATGGTCCACCTGGCGCTGGGCATCGACCCGGAGCCGCTGGGGGTCGCGCCGTTCGTCATGGCGAGCCGGACCTTCGAGGGCCTGCTGGCCACGGACCTGGGCGTCCACGTGCACCCCGGGGCCAGGGCCTACGTGTTCCCCGCGCTCGGCGCCTACGTGGGCGGGGACATCGTCGCCGGTGCGCTCGCCTCCGGGATGGACCGCGACCGGCGCGTCCGGCTCTTCGTCGACGTCGGCACGAACTGCGAGATCGTGCTCGCGGCGGGCGACCGGCTGCTCGCGACGGCGGCCCCCGCCGGGCCGGCGTTCGAGGGCGCGGCGATCCGCTGCGGAATGCGCGCCGCGCCGGGCGCGATCGAGGGGGTCAAGATCAGCGACGACGACGTCGCGCTGCAGGTGATCGGCGACGTCGAGCCGACGGGGCTGTGCGGCTCCGGCCTCGTCGACGCCGTCGCCGCGCTGGTGACGGCGGGCCTGGTGGACGCCTCGGGACGGCTCGTCGCCGCCGACGCGCCCGGGGTGCCGCCGGGGCTGGCCGGCCGGCTGCGCCACGTCGGGCAGGAGCGGGTGTTCGTGCTGCACTGGCGGGGCCCGGACGCGGCGGACGCGGTGTACCTGTCCCAGCGCGACGTCCGCGAGCTGCAGTTCGGGAAGGCCGCCATCGCCACGGGCTGGCAGCTGCTGCTCGCCGAGCAGGGGCTGCAGGCCGCCGACGTGCAGCAGGTGCTGCTCGCCGGCTCGTTCGGCAGCTACCTGTCCCCGGGCAGCGCGGTGCGCATCGGGCTGGTGCCCGACGTGTCGGTGCTGCGCATCGTCAGCGCGGGCAACGTCGCGGGCGAGGGCGCGAAGATGGCGCTGCTCTCGGTCCGCGAGCGCGCGGCGGCCCGGTCGCTCGTGGAGGAGGTGCGCTATGTCGAGCTCTCCGACCGCCCCGAGTTCAACGACCGGTTCGTCGACGAGCTCGCCTTCCCCTGACGGCGGGCCCGGCGAGCGGGTCGCGGTGGTGGCGTGCGGGGCGATCGCCCGGCACGTGGCCGACGTGGCGGCCCGCCGCGGCTGGCCCGTCGACGTCCACCCGCTGCCGCCGCTGCTGCACAACCGCCCGGAGCGGATCGCCGCCGAGGTGGAGTCGCTGGTCACCCGGCTCGCGCCGCGCTACGGCCGGGTGGCGGTCGGGTTCGCCGACTGCGGCACCTACGGCGCACTCGACGAGGTCTGCGCCCGGCTGGGCGTGCCCCGGCTCCCCGGCGCCCACTGCTACGACGTGTTCGCCGGCGCGGAGCGGATGCGCGCGCTGTTCGCCGCCGAGCCCGGGACGTACGTCCTCACCGACTTCCTGGCCACGTCGTTCACCCGCTCGGTCGTGCGCGAGCTCGGGCTGGACCGCCACCCCGAGCTGCGCGACGACTACTTCGGCCACTACCGGCGGGTCGTCTGGCTCGCGCAGCGGCCCACCGCCGGCACCCGCGCGGCCGCGGCGGCGGCGGCCGCGTTCCTGGGGCTGCCGCTCGAGGTCGTCGACGCCGGCGAGGGCGGGCTGGAGCGGGCGTTGGGGCAGGTCGTCGGGGCGGTGTCCGGTTCCAACTTCCCGACCGGTGGTTGACGTCTCCCGCATCGCGGGCGGATCGTGACGACCATCACGTTCACCCTGCACCCCCGGGGGACCTCCATGACCGTTCAGGACCGCTCGGAGCCCGCCGCGCCGGCGGCCGCCACCGACCCGGCGCCGCCCGCCGGCTCCTTCGACCGCCGCTACCCCGTCGACCGCTGGGTCTTCGGCGTGTCCGCGGCGCTCGTCGTCGCGTTCATCGTCTGGGGCACCGTCGCCACGGACTCGCTGGCCGCCGCGGCCTCGGCCGTGCTCACCGGGATCCTCGACGTGGGCGGCTGGGCGTTCGTGCTGGCCGCCAGCGCGTTCGTCGTCTTCGCCCTCTGGCTCGCCTTCAGCAGGTACGGCCGGATCCCGCTCGGCCGCGACGGCGAGGCGCCGGAGTTCCGCACCGTCTCCTGGATCGCGATGATGTTCAGCGCCGGCATGGGCATCGGCCTGATGTTCTACGGCGTGGCCGAGCCCCTGGCGCACTTCACCAGCCCGCCGCCGGGGACGGTCGCGGCGGGGACGCCCGAGGCGCTCGACGTCGCGATGGCGACGACGCTGTTCCACTGGACGCTGCACCCCTGGGCGATCTACGCCGTCGTCGGCCTGGCCATCGCCTACGGCACGTTCCGCCGCGGTCGCCGCCAGCTGATCAGCGCCGCGTTCGCCCCGCTGCTGGGCGAGCGGCGCGCCGAGGGGCCGCTGGGCCGGGCCATCGACATCCTGGCCATCTTCGCCACGCTGTTCGGCTCGGCCGCCTCGCTCGGCCTGGGCGCGCTGCAGATCGGCGGCGGGCTGCAGGCCGGCGGGTTCATGGGGTCGGTGGGCACGCCGCTGCTCGTGGGCATCATCGTCGTGCTCACGATCGCGTTCGTCGCCTCGGCCGTCACCGGGGTCGCCAAGGGCATCCAGTGGCTGTCCAACATCAACATGGTGCTGGCCGCGATCCTCGCCGTCGTCGTGTTCCTGCTCGGGCCGACGATCCTCATCCTCAACCTGCTGCCCGCGGCCATCGGCGACTACTTCGGCAACCTGTCCCAGATGGCCGCCCGCACCGCGGCCACCGGCGGCGACGGCACGCGCGAGTGGCTCGCCGGCTGGACCGTCTTCTACTGGGCCTGGTGGATCTCCTGGACGCCGTTCGTCGGCATGTTCATCGCCCGGATCAGCCGCGGCCGCAGCATCAAGCAGTTCGTCGTCGGCGTGCTGCTCATCCCCAGCCTGGTCAGCCTGATCTGGTTCGCCATCTTCGGCGGCGCGGCGATCCAGGCGCAGCGCACCGGCACCGACCTCGCGGCGCTGGACACCGAGGCCCAGCTCTTCGGGCTGTTCGACACGCTGCCCGCGGTCGGCGGGCTGCTCGGCGTCGTGGCGATGGTGTTGGTCGCGATCTTCTTCGTGTCCGGGGCGGACGCGGCGTCGATGGTGATGGGCACGCTGTCGCACCGCGGGTCGATCTACCCCTCGCGGGCGGTCGTGGTGTTCTGGGGCGCCGTGATGGGCGCGATCGCGGCGATCATGCTGCTGGTCGGCGGCGGCGAGGGCACCGCGCTCACCGGCATCCAGAACATCACCATCATCATGGCGGCCCCCTTCGCCGTCGTGATGGTGCTGCTCTGCGTGGCGCTGGCCAAGGACCTGCGCAGCGACCCGCTCGTGCAGCGCACGGTGATGACCGCACAGGCCGTGGACCAGGCCGTGAACTACGGCACCCGGAAGTACGGGGACGGGTTCTTCTTCTCGGTCAAGCCGCACCCGACGACGGGACAGCGCGGCCCCGCCACCAACGGCCGGGCGGGCGACACCGCGGTGCCGTCCGCGGAGGAGGCGCCGCCGCGGTGAGGACCCGCGCCGGGGGCGATCCGATCACGGGTCGCCCCCGGCGCCCCTTACGATCGGCCGATGCAGGAACCCCGCAGCACCCGCGTCGGCCGGTACGTCCGCATGGTGGCCCGCCCCGGGCAGGGCCCCGCGCTCGCCGACACCCTGCTGCGCGTGGCCACGAGCCTGCGCGACGCCCCGGGCTGCGAGCTGTACCTGGTGAACGCCTCGGCCGACGAGGAGGACACCGTGTGGGTCACCGAGGTGTGGGCCGACGCCGAGTCCTCGGACCGGGCGCTGTCCGGGGAGCTCGGCCAGGCCGGCATCGGCGACGTGCTGGAGCTGCTCGCCGGCCCGCCGGAGCTCGTGGACCTGACGCCGCTGGGCGGGGCGGGGCTCTAGGAGGGTGCTGAAGGACTCCGGCCGTTGCGAGCGGCGGCCAGGTGGTGGCATCGCCAGGCGGGCAGGTGCGGCGATACCGCTGTTGTATCGCCGCACCTGCCCAACGCCGCGAGGGCGCCGCCTGGGCGCCGCGCAGTAGGCCCGAGTTCTTCAGCGCGCTCCTAGGAGCTCGCCTCGCGCTCCTTCTTCTTGGACGCCTTGAGCGACCCGGGGTGCGCCTTGGCCGTCGGGTCCTTGCGCGTCTTCAGCAGGCTCGCCACGGTGACGACGACGAGGACCACCACGATCACGCCGAGGCTGACCGGAGTGGAGATCTCCGGGACGGCCGGGTCGATGTCCTCGTGGGCCCAGTGCAGGATCAGCTTCACGCCGATGAACGCGAGGATCAGCGCGAGCCCGGTGGAGAGGTAGACCAGCCGGTCGAGCAGGCCCTTCACCAGGAAGAACAGCGCCCGCAGGCCGAGCAGCGCGAACGCGTTGGCGGCGAAGACGATGAACGGCTCCTCGGTCACGGTCGGGGTCCTCGTCGCGGTGCCGGAACAGCTGGACCGCGGTGTAGATCAGCAGGATGCCGAACAGCAGGAACATGAACGAGAACAGCGAGAGCAGCGTGGCGCCCAGCGCGATGAAGATCGCGCGCATGATCAGCGCGAGGACGATGCCGAACGTCAGCACCTTGTGCTGGTGCTCCTCGGGAACGGCGAACGTCGTCATGATGATGACGAAGACGAAGAGGTTGTCGACCGACAGGCTCTTCTCGACGATGTAGCCCGCGAAGTACTGCGTGCCGAAGTCGGAGCCGTAGGCCATGAGGAACCAGACGCCGAACGCGATGGCCACCGCGATGTAGAAGACCGACCACGCCGTGGCCTCGCGGAAGCCCACCTTGTGCGGGCGCATGGCCGCCAGCACGAGGTCGAGCGCGAGCAGGCCCACGACCAGCCCGATGGTCACGCCCCAGGTCAGCCCCGAGATCTCCAGCACGACACCCTCCCGCGGGGGCTTTACCGGTCCTTTGCCGGAAGTCTGCCATTCCTCAGCGGTTCGCGAACACCCCGGCCGGGAAGCACCCCGCCGCCAGCAGCGCCGCGACGAGCCGTCCGCCGGTCCCGGCGAGCCGCGCGCCGCCCTCGGCCCCGAGGTGCTGCCACGGCCCGGCGCCGAGCCGGGTGGTGTCGTCCTCGATGCGCTTGCGCAGGGCGGCGCCCTCGGCGGTCAGCGCGCCGTCGCCGTCGAGCACGCCGCGCCCGGCGAGGCGGGCGGCCGCGGCGTCCCAGTCGTCCTGGCTCCAGCCGCGGCTCGCCATCGCGAACGGGGTGACGAAGCCGCGCCCGGTGGCGGTGTAGGAGACCAGCGCCTCCAGCCCGTCCAGCCCGGCGCCGCCCAGCACCATGAGGTGCCCGTCGCCGCGGTGCTCGCGCAGGATCGACAGCGCGTGCCAGAGCACGAGGTGCGGCGCGTCGGGCCAGGGCAGGTCGGCGTGTCCCGCGGCCAGCGGGCGGCCCTCGACGGTCACGGCCTCCGCGGCCCGCCGCGCGAGCCCGGCGGCCTCGGCCACCTCGGCCGAGCCGACGACCTCGTCGCCGAGCATCCGGCGCAGCGCCGCGTCGACGGCCGCGAACCGGGCCTCGACGAGCACCGCCGGCGCGGCCAGGGCCCACGCGGCGGGGATGTGCCGCGCCACCAGCGCGGGGTTGAAGTTGTAGAACGTGGCCGCGACGACCCCCGGCCCGACCGCCCCCATCGGCGCCGCCCGCCCGGCGAAGTAGCACATCCGTCCCGGCTTCAGCCCCGCCGCGGTCAGGTGCTCCTCCGTCTCGGGCGCGAAGTAGGTCATGGAGTGCAGGGGCTCGAGTGCGCGCGCCAGCCGGCCGGTCTCGCGGATGTCCACGGTCGCGGACGCTACCGGCTGAACGGCGTGTCGGAAGGGCCGGTTACGGGTAGTCGCGCCGAGTACGTCCCCGATCTTCCTCTGGAGGCACCGATGGCACTCGACGACAACGACATCACGACCGGCACCGGCGGTTCGGCCGAGGGCCCTGCCGACTCGGGTGCGGGCGAGGGCACGCCCGGCCAGCACGACGGGGGCGCGGACGGCGGGGCCGACTCCGGTGCCCACGGCCCGGCCGACCACGGCGCCTCCGGCGAGCCCGGCCAGTCCGACGGCGGAGCGGACGGCGGTGCCGACTCCGGTGCGAGCTGATCCGGAGTCCGGGCCCGGGCGCGCGCTGCGCCCGGGCCCGGCCCTCGGCCGGGTGGCCCCCGACCCGGCGTTCGCCGAGGAGCACTGGGGCCGCGCGCCGCTGCTGACCCGCGGCGCCGACGCGAACGGGTTCCGCGACCTGCTCGACCTCGACGGCGTGGACGACCTGCTGTCGCGCCGCGGCCTGCGCACCCCGTTCCTGCGGGTCGCCCGCAACGGCGCGGTCGTGGACTCCAGCGCGTTCACCGGCCCCGGCGGGGTCGGGGCCGAGATCGGCGACCAGGTCCGCGACGACCGCGTCGCCGCGCTGTTCGCCGAGGGCAGCACCGTCGTGCTGCAGGCGCTGCACCGCACCTGGCCCGCCGTCATCGACCTGTGCACGGCGCTGGCCGCCGACCTCGGCCACCCGGTGCAGGCCAACGCCTACATCACGCCGCCGGCGTCGCGCGGGTTCTCCGCCCACTACGACGTGCACGACGTGTTCGTACTGCAACTGGCCGGGCGCAAGCACTGGACGGTGCACGCCCCGGTCCACGACGACCCCCTGCGCGACCAGCCCTGGAACGACCACGCCGGCGCCGTCGCCGCCCGGGTGCGCGACGACGGGCCCGCGCTCGACGTCGTGCTGGAGCCGGGGGACGCGCTCTACCTGCCCCGGGGGTGGCTGCACGCCGCCACCGCGCTGGGCGAGGTGTCCGCGCACCTGACCGTCGGCGTCCACGTCGTCACCCGCCACGCGCTGGTGGAGGCGCTCACCGCGCTCGTCGCCGACGACCCGGCGCTGCGCGCGTCGCTGCCGCTGGGGCTCGACGTCGCCGACCCCGACGCCCTGGCCCCGCACGTCGACGCCGTGCGGGACGCGCTGGTGGCCGCGCTGGCGCGGGTGCCGGCCGACGCCGTCGCCCGCCGGGTGCGGCGCCGCGTCTGGGCGGGCAACCGGCCCGAACCCGTGCGCCCGATCGCCCACACCGCGTTCACCGACGGGCTCGCCGAGGGCGACGTCGTGCGGCGGCGGACCGGCCTCGGCCACCGGCTGCTCGACCGCGGCGAGCACGTCGTGCTGGTGCTCCCGGACCGCGAGATCACCCTGCCCTCCGCGACCGGTGAGGCCGTGCGCGCGCTGCTTGGCGGCGAGCCGCTCGCCGTGGGTAGCCTGCCCGGCATGGACACCGCGGACCAGGTCGTGCTGGTGCGCCGGCTGCTGCGGGAGGGCGTGCTGGTTCCGGCGACCGGCGCGTGACGCGCCCGCTCTGCTCGGTCGCCGCCGAGGCGGCCGGGGACGCCCGGGAGGGCACCGCGCCGCCCGCCGACCGGTGGTTCCTCGTCGAGCACCCCGGCCCGTGGGGCCGGATCGCCTTCGCCCAGTCCGGGCTGCCGGCGTCCGTCGTCGGCGCGCTGGACGCCTGGGGCCGCGCGCAGCGGGGCCGGGTGCTGCTGGTGCGCCGCCCGGGCAGGCGGCCGCGCGGGCCGGGGCCGCGGCGCTGGTTCCGTGTCGACTCCCGGCCGGGCCACGAGTCCGTCCGGACCGGGTGGTTCAGCGCCGAGCACGACATCGCCGCGGCGCTGGACGACCCCGGCGTGCCGTGGACCGGGCCGCTGCGGCTCGTCTGCGCGCACGGCCGGCACGACACGTGCTGCGCGATGCGCGGCCGCCCGATCGCCGCCGCGCTGGCCGGCGCCGACCCGGACGCGACGTGGGAGTGCTCGCACGTGGGCGGCTGCCGCTTCGCCCCGGCGCTGGTGCTG
>JAPLAT010000034.1 GCA_026393175.1 Pseudonocardiales bacterium | reverse complement strand
AGGGCGACGGCGCCCGCGGCGGCGAGCGCGACCAGCACCCGCCGCCCCTCGGCCGGGGCCTGGCAGGCCGCCGCGGCCGCCCCCGCGACGAGCTCCGCCGGGCCCAGACAGGCCCGGGCCGCCGCGGTCCAGGCCGCGCCGAACAGGATGTTGTGCACCGCGGTCCCGACGTGCAGCCCGGCGACGACGAGCGCGGCGACGAGGGTCGCCGCGCGCAGCGCCGTCGACGACGGCAACGCCAGGACGTCGGGCCGCCCGGTGCTCATGCGCGGACGTGGATCGCGCCGACGGTGGCCCGGCCGATCAGCACGGCCTGCTCGTAGGGCAGCCCCGTCGCGTGGCACTGGGCCAGCACGGCCTGGTAGACCGCGCCCGCCTGCTCCGGGGTGAGCGCGACCGGGCCGGGCGGCTCGTCGGGCCGGCGCTTGAACAGCGCCCGGATCCGGTCGGTGAGCACCTGCACCGCGACGCCCTTGAGCGCCTCGCCGACGACGGCGGCGAGCACCGGCAGCGCCACCTGGGCGGCGGCGAGCAGGTAGGGCGTCAGCATGGTCACCATGACCCCGGCGCCCAGCGCCTGGTCCGAGTGCTCCGCGCGTAGCGCCCGGGCCGGGTCCGCGAAGTACTCGTGCGCGGACTCGTCCAGCACCGGCAGCTCGTCCGGGGCGGCCCGCACCAGGGCGAGCGCGGCCAGCTCGACGACGAGCCGGGGGTCGGCGGGGGGCGGGAGGGTCATCACGTCTCCTTCTCCGCGGCGGTGGGTGCGCTGCGGAGGAGGCGTCCCGCCCCCCGGCTGATACGGCCCCGTGCGCGGTGTCAGCCCCCGGCCATCGCCCCCACCACCAGCAACGGCTCGGCCCCGCGGACGACGGCGTCGGGCAGCGGGTCGTCCGGCGGGGCGTGGGACAGGTCCTCCTCGCACGCGAAGAACCGCACGAACGCGCGGCGGCGCCCGGTGCCGTGGTCCCGCACGGCCCCGCGGAGCACGGGGTGGCGGGCCTCGAGCGCGTCGAGCACCGCGGCGAGGGTGACCGCACCCGCGACGTCGACGCGCACCTCGCCGTCCACCTGCGCGAGCCGCCGCAGGTGCGTGGGCAGCTTGACCCGGACGGGGGTCACGTCGGCACCGGTCACGTCGGGGCCGGTCACGGCAGGGTCTGGACCGTCACCGACAGCACCGCCGGCAGGTCCCGCACGATCGGCGCCCAGTTCTCGCCCGCGTCCGGCGAGGCGTAGACCTGCCCGCCGGTCGTGCCGAAGTAGACGCCGCAGGTGTCCAGGGAGTCGACGGCCATCGCGTCGCGCAGCACGTCGACGTAACAGTGCTCCTGCGGCAGGCCGCGCGTCAGCGGCTCCCACTCGTGCCCGCCGGTGCGGCTGCGGTAGACCCGCAGCCTCCCCTCGGGCGGGAAGTGCTCGGCGTCGCTGGTGATGGGCAGGACGAACACGGTGTCGGGGTCGTGGGCGTGCACGTCCACGACGAACCCGAAGTCGGTGGGCAGGTTGCCGCCGATGTCGTACCAGCTGCGGCCGAAGTCGTCGGACCGCATGACGTCCCAGTGCTTCTGCATGTAGACGGTCTCGGGCCGGTCGGGGTGCAGCGCGAGCTTGTGCACGCAGTGCCCCACCTCGGCGTCCGGGTCGGGGATGCCCTCGCTGACCAGGCCGCGGTTGGCCGGCTGCCAGGACTTGCCGCCGTCCTCGGTGCGGAACACCCCGGCGGCGGAGATGGCGACGAGCATCCGGGCCTCGTCGCGCGGGTCGGGCAGGATCGTGTGCAGGCACATGCCGCCCGCGCCCGGCTGCCAGTGCGGGCCCGAGCCGTGCTCGCGCAGGCCCGGCAGCTCGCTCCAGGTGCCGCCGCCGTCGACGGAGCGGAACAGGGCGGCGTCCTCGATCCCGGCGAGCACGGTGTCCGGGTCGGTGGCCGACGGGGAGAGGTGCCAGACCCGCGCGAACTCCCACGGGTGCGGCGTGCCGTCGTACCACTGGTGCGTGCCGGGCACCGTCGCGTACGGGAACTCGTTGCCGACCGCGTCCCAGGTGCGCCCGCCGTCGTCGGAGCGCTGGATCTGCTGGCCGAACCAGCCCCCGGACTGCGACGCCCAGATCCGGTCGGGATCCGCGGGCGAGCCCGCCACGTGGTAGATCTCCCAGCCCGGGAAGAACGGCCCGTCCACCGTCCAGTCCCGGCGCGCTCCGTCGGCGGTGAGGACGAACGCGCCCTTGCGCGTGCCGACGAGTACCCGTACCCCGGTCATGCGACCTCCCTCTGTCGTGGTCCTTCGGGGTAGGACTCCCGCGGGCCCCGGAACTCATCGGTCCGGTTGACTTCCGCGCATGACCGACGTCCTGCGACCCGTCGGCCGGGTCGCCTCCCCGCTGACCGACCGCGCCACCGCGCCGCGGCAGGGCGACGAGGGCGCCCCGCCCGCGGTGCTGGAGTTCGACCCTGCCGTCGCCGCCGCGCTCGACGGGCTGGTCGCCGGCGCCGAGGTGCTCGTCCTGACCTGGCTCGACCGGGCCGACCGCGGCGTGCTCACCACCCGCCCGCGCGACGACCCCGCCCGCCCCGAGCTGGGGGTGTTCGCGACCCGGTCCCCGGACCGGCCCAACCCGATCGGCCTGCACCGGGTCCGGGTCACCGCCGTCGACGGCCTGCGGGTGACGGTGGACCACCTGGAGGCGCTGGACGGCACCCCCGTCCTCGACGTGAAGCCGGTGCTGCGCGGGGAGCGCTAGGAGGGTGCGCTCCTAGACCCGGCGCCGGAGCTGGTCGGTCAGCGACCCGTCGGCCCCGAAGAGCAGCTCGCGCCAGCGCGCCTCCAGTGCGCTGCTGTCGTGGTCGTCGGGGTGGAAGTCCGGGCGGTGGAACAGCGGCATGAGCCGCAGGATCCGGCGCAGGAACATGCCCGGGCCGAACACGAGCCGGAACCCCTCCGCGAGGTCGCCCGGCATCCGCCAGACCCGCTGCTGGACCAGCAGCGTCCCCCAGCCCGCGACCGCCGCGGGCGCCACCGTGGCCAGCACGAGGGCGACGGCGAGCACCCGCTCGTGGTGCCGGTTGCCGATCGTCTCGTAGACGTCGTAGGTGACGGACTTGTGCTCCAGCTCCTCCAGGGCGTGCCAGAGCCACAGGTCGGCGACGTCGGCGTGCACCTTCTCCCGGAACTCCGGGGTGGCGAGCAGGTCCTCGGCGAGCACGGCGGTGAAGTGCTCCATGAAGGCGGTGCAGGCGATCTGGTGGCGGGCCGGCAGGACCGCGAGCAACTCCAGCGCCAGCGCGACGGGGCGCGCCGCGGCGGCCATGTCGAAGCCGCGGGAGGTGAAGGCGTCGTTGAGCCGGTCGTGCTCCCGGCTGTGGATCACCTCCTGGGCGGTGAACCCGGCCACGCGCGCGGCCAGGCGCGGGTCGTCGATCCGGTCGCGGTAGCGCACCACCGACCGCACGAAGAAGTCCTCGCCCGGCGGGAAGATCGCCGAGAGCATCGCGAGGAAGAGCGTGGCGGTCGCGTTGTCGGCGTAGACCCAGCGCGGGAGGTCCGCGGGCAGCCGGAAGTCCAGCTGGCGGGGCGGGATGCCGACGTCGACGGCCTTGAGACGCACCACGGCACTCCCCGATCTGCAGACGGTTGCCTTCTGATGACAAGCGTCATCACATCTGGCCCGGCTGTCAAGATGGGACGATGGCGACCTACGCGGGACGGACGGCCGAGCAGCGGCGCACCGACCGGCGGGCCCGCCTGCTGGACGCCGCCGCCGAGATCTGGGCCGAGCAGGGCTGGGCCGCGGTCACCGTGCGCGGCGTGTGCGCCCGCGCCGGGGTCGTCGACCGCTACTTCTACGAGAGCTTCGTCGACCGCGAGCAGCTCCTGCTGGCGGTGTGGGAGCAGCGGCGCGACGAGATCGTCGACCTCGTGCTGGCCGCGGCGGCCGCCGCCCCCGGGGACCCGCAGGCCCAGCTCGACCTGGCCGTCGCCTCCGTCGTCCGGCACCTCGACGCCTCGCCCGCCGACGCCCGGATGGTGCTCGGCGACCACGTCGGCAGCGCCGTGCTCGCGCGCGCCCGCCGGGAGGCGCTGCAGCTGTTCACCGACCTGCTCGTGCGCCTGGCCGGCCCGTACGCCGTCCGGCTCGACGAGGACGCGCTGCGGCGCTCCGCGCTCATGTCCGTCGGCGGGTTCGTGGAGCTCGTGACGGCCTGGAAGAGCGGGGTGATCGAGGCGGACGCGGACACGATCGTGCGGCACGTCCGGGCCGTGGTCCGGGCGCTCACGGCGGGCGAGCTGGCCGGGCCGGCGGCATGATCGGCGCGTGACCGACCCGGTCGACCCCGAGCTCGCCCCGGCCCTGCCGCTGCTGTCGCCGGTGGACGTCACCGACGTCGACGCGGTGCGGGCGACCGTCGCCGAGGCGGTGGAGCGGCGCGCCGAGCCCGACACCTCCGGCGTCGACGTCAGCGACCACGCGTTGCCCGGCGGGGCGGCGCTGCGCGTCTACCGCCCGCACCGGCCCGCGGCCCCGGCGGCGGTGCTCGACGTGCACGGTGGCGGGTTCGTCGTCGGCGACGTGGAGTCCGACCACGTGCGCAACGTCGACCTGGCCCGCGAGCTGGGCGTCGTCGTCGCCTCGGTCGGGTACCGGCTCGCCCCCGAGACCCGCTACCCCGGCCCGCTCGACGACGTCCGCGCCGCCCTGCAGTGGCTGCTCGACCGGGCCGCAGGGCTGGGCGTGGACCCGGCGAGGGTCGCGGTGCGCGGCGAGAGCGCGGGCGGCGGCCTGGCCGCCGGGCTCGCTCTGCTGCTGCGCGACACCGGCGGGCACCGGCTCGCCTTCCAGTACCTCGGCACCCCCGCGCTGGACGACCGCCTGGTCACCCCCAGCATGCGGGCCGGCACCGACACCCCGGTGTGGGACCGGACGAGCGCCGCCGCGAGCTGGGCCGCCTACCTCGGCCCCGACCCCGGCGAGGTCCCGCCCTACGCCGCCCCCGCCCGGGCGACCGACCTGTCCGGCCTGCCTCCCGCCTACGTCGCGGTGATGCAGGTCGATCCGCTGCGCGACGAGGGCGTCGCCTACGCCCTCGCCCTCGCCGCGGCGGGCGTCCCGGTGGAGCTGCACCTGTTCCCCGGCACGTTCCACGGCTCGGCCGTCGTCGAGGGGGCGGAGGTCTCGCGCCGGCAGCGGGCCGAGGAACTGGTGGTGCTGCGCCGGGCGCTGGACGTCCCGGACCCCGGGACCGGTGCCCCTCCGTCGAAGGGATGACGCCGGGGTCGGTCCTCGCGCCGACGCGGGACCGGGCCCCGCGGCCCGACGATCGGCGGCATGATCGAGCTGATCCGGGACAACCCCGTCGCCGCCGTGATCGTCGGGTGCGAGATCGGGCTGTGGGTGCTGCTGGGGGCCGGGCTGGTGGCCCGCTACCTGCTGCGGCTGCGGCGCACGAGCACCGCGCTGCTGGCCGCGATCCCGCTGCTGGACGTCGTGCTCGTCGTGGCCGTCGCCCTCGACCTGGCCCGCGGCGCGCCGACCGGGGCCGTCCACGGCCTCGCCGCGGTGTACCTCGGGTTCAGCGTCGCGTTCGGGCCGACGCTGGTGCGCTGGGCCGACGTCCGCTTCGCCCACCGCTTCGCCGGCGGCCCGCCGCCGGTGCCGGCCCCGCGGCACGGGCCGGAGCGGCGGGCCCACCTGTGGCGGGAGTGGAACCGCGTGGTCGTCGCCGCGACGATCGCGTCGGTCACGCTGCTCGGGCTGGCCTGGCTGGTCGCCGACGCGGCCCAGGAGCCCACGCTGTACGGCTGGATCGGCCGGTGCTGGACGGTCGTCGGCATCTGGCTCGTGGCCGGGCCGCTGTGGGAGAGCGGGCGCTCGACGGCGGCCGGGCCCGCGGCCCGCCCCTGACCGACCCGCCCCGGACATGTGGTGCGCGACACGGCCCGCGCCTACGCTGGCGGCGACGCGGGCAGAGCCGCCGGTCGAGGAGGTGGACGACGATGCCGTTCAGCGCGATCCGGCCGGGCACCAACCTCGCCGACCACGCCCGCCAGCTCGTCCGCGTGCACGACGCGGTCCTCGGCGGCGGCCGTCCCCCCGCCCGGCCGCGCCCGCTCGTCGGCCGCTCGTGGGAGCGGGTGCTCTCCGCGGGGCTGGACCCCTCGGTGCCGGGCGCCCGCGACCCGCTGCCCCCCATCGAGGTCGAGCGCCGCCGGCAGGGCTCGCCGCTCGCGCTCGTCGTGCCCGATCTCGTGCAGGTCATCGCGAGCGTCGCCGACGCCTCCCAGTTCCTCATGGTCGTCACCGACCCGGACGGCGTGATCCTGTGGCGCGAGGGGTCCGCGACGGTGCGCCACCGGGCCGACGCGCTCGGGTTCAGCGAGGGCGCGGAGTGGACCGAGGACCGGGTCGGCACCAACGCCATCGGCACCTCGCTGGCCGAGGAGGCGCCGGTCCAGCTGTTCTCCGCGGAGCACTTCGAGCAGGGCCAGCACCCCTGGTACTGCACCGCCCACCCGATCCACGACCCCCGCGACGGGCGGCTGCTCGGTGTCGTCGACATCAGCGGGCCCGCCCTCACCCTGCACCCGGCGATCGAGGCGCTGGTCGAGACGGCCGTGCGGCTGGCCGAGTCGAAGCTGTGGTGGCACCACGAGCGCCGCCTGGAGCGCATCCGCTCCGGGGCCGAGCACGTGCTGGCCACCCTGACCGGCCCGGCCCTGGTCGTGGACGACCACGGCTGGGTCGCCGACCACCGCGGGGTGGCGGCGCGCGACCGGATCGAGGCGCCCCGGGCGGGTGCCGGGATCGTCGTCCCCGGGCTCGGGCTGTGCGGCTCCGAGCGGCTGCGCGACGGCTGGCTGGTCCGCCCGTCCGGCGTCGAACGGCGGATCGACGCGGTGCTCGACCTCACCGCGGGCCCCGTCCTGCACGTCGGGACCTGGCGGGCCGTCCTCTCCCGGCGGCACGCCGAGATCGTCGAGCTGCTGCACCGCACCGGCCCCGGCGGGACGACGGCCGAGGGGCTGTCCCGCGCCCTCTACGGCGACGGCGAGCACGTCGTCACCGTCCGCGCGGAGATCAGCAGGCTGCGCCGCTCGCTCGGCGCGGTGGTCGCCACCCGCCCCTACCGGATCGCGGAGGGTGTCACGCTCACGGTGCTGCGGTGAGGGCTGCGGTGAGGGCTGCGGCGAGGGCTCCGGTGAGGCGGTTCGGCGCGGATGCAACTCCCGTGCAACGGTTGCCCGCGGGCTCCGCGCGCGGTGGAGTGCGTCACATGACCACCGTCACAGGCAGGGCGGCGCGGTGAGGGCCGCGCGCTTCCACGGCCCCGGCGACATCCGCATCGACGACGTCCCGGAGCCGCAGGCCGGTCCCGGGCAGGTGCAGGTCGCCGTCGACTGGTGCGGCATCTGCGGCACGGACCTGCACGAGTACCTCGAGGGGCCGATCTTCATCCCGCCGAAGGGCTCCCCGCACCCGATCACCGGCGCCGAGGTGCCGGTCGTGATGGGCCACGAGTTCGCGGGCGTCGTGTCCGCCGTCGGCGCCGGCGTCACCGGCGTCCGGGAGGGCGACCGGGTCGCCGTCGAGCCGTACTGGGTGTGCGGGGAGTGCGCGGCGTGCGTGGCCGGGCGCTACAACGTGTGCCGCAAGCTCGGGTTCGTCGGGCTGGCGGGCGACCAGGGCGGGTTCGCCGAGAAGTGCGTCGTCGACGAGCGGTGGGTGCACCCGCTCGGCGACCTGCCCACCGACATCGGGGCGCTGGTCGAGCCGCTGGCCGTCGGCCACCACGCGGTGCGGCTGTCGGGGCTGCGCGAGGGCGGCACGGCGGCGGTGTTCGGAACCGGCCCCATCGGGCTCGTGACGATCGCCGCGCTGCGGGCGGCGGGCGCGGGCACCGTCGTCGCCGTGGAGCCGGCCGCGGCGCGCAAGGCGAAGGCCGCCCAGGCCGGCGCGCACCACGTCCTCGACCCGACCACGACGGCCGTCCCCGACGCGATCCGCGACCTCACCGGCGGCGCGGGTGTCGACATCGCCTTCGAGTGCGCGGGCGTGGACGCCGTGCTCGCCGCGGCGATCGGCTCGGTCCGCCCCGGCGGCACCGTCGTCAACGTCGCGATCTGGGGGCACGTGCCGCAGGTGGCGATGAACGACCTCGTGCTCTCCGAGGTCACCGTCGTCGGCTCGCTCGCCTACTGCGGCGACCATCCCGACACCATCGCGCTGCTGCGCGACGGGAAGGTCGACGCGGAGCAGTTCATCACCGGCCGTATCGGCCTGGAGTCGCTGGTGGACGGCGGCTTCCGGGAACTGATCGACAACAAGGAGGAGAACGTGAAGATCCTCGTCTCGCCGAAGGAGATCGCGTCGTGACGCAGACCGCCGAGACCAGCCGGACGCAGGCGGGCGTGGACGAGTGGCTCGGCGCCTTCGAGCGGGCGCTGGCCGCGAAGGACGCCGACGCCGTCGCCGCGCTGTTCGCCGCCACGAGCTTCTGGCGCGACCTCGTGGCGTTCACGTGGAACATCACCACCGTCGAGGGCCCCGAGGGCGTCGCCGACCTGGTCCGCAACACCGACGCCGGGGCGTCCGGCTTCCGCACCACCGAGGAGCCGACCGAGGCCGACGGCATCACCACGGCCTGGCTGGAGTTCGAGACGGCCGTCGGGCGGGGCAGCGGGCTGCTCCGGCTCGACGCCGAGGGCAAGGCGTTCACGCTGCTCACCACGCTCGACGAGCTCAAGGGCCACGAGGAGCCGCGCCGCGACCGGCGCCCCTTCGGCACCGAGCACGGCGCCAACCCCGGGCGCGTGACGTGGAAGGAGCGCCGCGAGCAGGACGCGGCGGAGCTCGGCTACAGCCGCCAGCCCGAGGTCGTCGTCATCGGCGGCGGCCAGGGCGGCATCGCGCTCGGCGCGCGGCTGCGCCAGCTGGGCATCGAGGCGATCATCGTCGAGCGCAACGAGCGGCCCGGCGACTCCTGGCGCAAGCGCTACAAGAGCCTCGCCCTGCACGACCCGGTCTGGTACGACCACCTGCCCTACATCCCGTTCCCGGAGAACTGGCCGGTCTTCTCGCCGAAGGACAAGATCGGCGACTGGCTGGAGATGTACACGCGGGTGATGGAGCTCAACTACTGGGGCTCCACCACGGCGAAGTCCGCGCGGCGCACCGACGACGGCTGGGAGGTCGTCGTCGACCGGGCCGGCGAGGAGGTCGTGCTCCGGCCGAAGCACCTCGTCTTCGCGCTCGGCGTCTCCGGCAAGCCGAACGTGCCGCAGATCCCCGGGGCCGACCGGTTCCTCGGCGACCAGCACCACTCGTCGCAGCACCCCGGGCCGGACGCCTACCGCGGCAAGCAGTGCGTCGTCATCGGGTCGAACAACTCCGCGCACGACATCTGCGCGGCGCTGTGGGAGGCCGGGGCCGACGTCACGATGGTGCAGCGGTCCTCCACGCACATCGTGCGCTCGGACTCGCTCATGGACATCGGGCTGGGCGACCTGTACTCCGAGCGCGCCGTCGCCGCGGGCGTCACCACGCACAAGGCGGACACGATCTTCGCCTCGCTGCCCTACCGGATCATGCACCAGTTCCAGAAGCCGGTGTACGACGCGATCCGCGAGCGTGACGCCGACTTCTACCGGCGGCTCGAGGAGGCCGGGTTCGACCTCGACTTCGGCGACGACGACTCGGGCCTGTTCATGAAGTACCTGCGCCGCGGCTCGGGCTACTACATCGACGTCGGCGCGTCCGAGCTCGTGGCCGACGGCAAGATCAAGCTGGCCCGCGGGCAGGTCGTCGAGCTGACCGAGAAGGAGGTCGTGCTCGACGACGGCACCCGCCTGCCGGCCGACCTGGTCGTCTACGCCACCGGCTACGGCTCGATGAACGGCCTGGCCGCCGACATCGTCGGCCAGGAGGTGGCCGACACCGTCGGCAAGGTCTGGGGCCTGGGGTCGGACACCACCAAGGACCCCGGCCCGTGGGAGGGCGAGCAGCGCAACATGTGGAAGCCCACGCAGGTGGAGAACCTGTGGTTCCACGGCGGCAACCTGCACCAGAGCCGCTACTACTCGCTCTACCTGGCCCTGCAGCTCAAGGCGCGGCTGGCCGGCATCCCGACCCCGGTCTACAACCTGGCGCCGACGCACCACACGAGCTGACCCCGGGTTGCAGCAAAGCCACTTTCACGCAAGCTCGTTGCGTGAAAGTGGCTTTGCTGCAACGTCAGGCCGGGCACACCGCCGGGTCGGGCGGGGTTGCGGGCAGCGCGGGCTCGCGCAGGGCCACCGCCGCCACGACCGCGATCGCGGCCGCGATCACCGCGGCCACCAGGCTGGTGAGCTGCAGCCCCGCGACGAACGACTCCTGCGCCACGGACAGCAGGCCCGCCCCGCCGGGCACCTCGCCCGCCACGGCGACGGCCCCGCCGAGGGTGTCGCGGGCGGCCTCGGGCGCCCCGGGGAACCCGGCGTCCACCCCCGCCCGGTAGATCGCCACGCCGATGCTGCCCAGCGTGGCCAGCCCGAGCGCCCCGCCCAGCTCGGCGGCGGTCTCGGAGATGCCCGACGCCGCGCCGGCGCGCTCGGGCGGGGCGGCGCCGACGACCATCTCGGTGGTCAGCCCGAACACCGGGCCCATGCCCAGCGAGATCACCACCGAGGCGGCGACGATCGCCGTCAGCCCGCCCTGGACCTGCACCGACGCGAGCAGCAGGAGCCCGGCCGCGGACGCCGCGAGCCCGCCGGCCACGACGTACGCCGGGCGCACGCCGCCCAGCACGCGCGGGGCGAGCTGGGACGCCGCGACGAACCCGAGAGCGCCCGGCAGCGACCACAGGCCCGCCTCCAGCGGCGACATGCCGACCACGAGCTGCAGGTACTGGCCGATGAACAGGAAGTACCCGACCATCACGAAGATCGCCAGGAAGTTGACGGCGAGCGCGGTGCGGAACGCGGCGAGCCGGAACAGCGCGACGTCGATCATCGGGTCGGGCAGGCGGCGCTGCCGGCGCACCCACAGCACCCCGACGGCCGCCCCGCCCACGACCGCCGCGACCGGCAGCACGCCGACCCCGTGCGCGGCCAGCTCCTTGAGCCCGAACACGACCGCGAGCAGGGCGATCACCGACTGCGCCGCGCTGACCAGGTCGAGCCGCCCGGCGTCGGGGTCGCGGTACTCGGGCAGCACGCGCGGGCCGAGCACGAGCAGCGCGCCCATGACGGGCAGGGCCAGCAGGAACACCGAGCCCCACCAGAACCACTCCAGCATCAGCCCGCCGAGCACCGGCCCGACGGCGCTGCCCGCGGAGAACGCGCTGATCCAGATCCCGACGGCGAGCGAGCGCTCCTTCGGGTCGGTGAACATGTGGAAGATCAGCGACAGGGTGGACGGCGCGACCGTCGCCCCGGCGATGCCGAGCAGCGCGCGGCTCACGATGAGCATCTCGGGCGTGGTCGAGAACGCCGCGAGCACCGACACCGCCCCGAACGCGGCCGCCCCGACCAGCAGCAGGCGCCTGCGCCCGATCCGGTCGCCCAGCGTGCCCATCGTCACCAGCGCCCCGGCGACCATGAAGCCGTAGACGTCGATGATCCAGAGCAGCTGCGAGCCGGTGGGCCGCAGGTCCTCGGACAGGTCGGGCACGGCGAGGTGCAGGACCGTCAGGTCCATGACGTAGAGCAGGCAGGCCAGCGCCAGTACCGACAGGCCGACCCACTCGCGCCGGCCCGCCTTCCGGCCCGTGGCGGGTGAGGTGGTGTCCATGCCCATGAGACGGCCGGGCCGGCGCGAACTCATCGCCCGGCGGGCGCGCGGCGGGCGGGCGCGGGGCGGTCAGCCCTCCGGGACCTCGCGGCGGATCTCCTCCACCCAGATCCGGGCGGACATGTCCGAGGGGGCCCGCCAGTCCCCGCGCGGGGAGAGGGAGCCACCTGCGGAGACCTTCGGGCCGTTGGGCAGCGCCGAGCGCTTGAACTGGCTGAACCCGAAGAACCGCTGCGCGAACACCTCGGACCAGCGCTTGATGGTGGGCAGGTCGTAGGCGACCCGCTTGTGCTCGGGGTAGCCGGGCGGCCACTCCCCGGCGTCCGCGTCGCGCCAGGCGTGCCAGGCCAGGAACGCGATCCGCGACGGCCGCATCCCCCAGCGCAGCACGTGGAACAGCGTGAAGTCCTGCAGCGGGTAGGGCCCGACGCTGGCCTCGCTGCTCTGGACGTCGGCGCCCGGCACCAGCTCGGGGGTGATCTCGGTGTCGAGCACCGACCGCAGGATGTCCGAGACCGCGGCGGAGAACAGGCCGGTGTCGGCGACCCAGCGGATGAGGTGCTGGATCTGGGTCTTGGGCACGCCGCCGTTGACGTTGTAGTGCGACATCTGGTCGCCGACGCCGTAGGTGGACCAGCCCAGCGCGAGCTCGGACAGGTCCCCCGTGCCCAGCACGATGCCGCCGCGCTGGTTGGCCGCGCGGAACAGGTAGTCCGTGCGCAGCCCGGCCTGCACGTTCTCGAACGTCACGTCGTACACCGGCTCGCCGTCGCCGAAGGGGTGGCCGAGGTTGCGCAGCATCAGCGTCGCGGTGTCGCGGATGTCCAGCTCCTCGAACGCGACACCCAGCGCGTCGCACAGGGCGATGGCGTTGCGCTTCGTGCGCTCGCCGGTGGCGAAGCCGGGCAGGGTGAAGGCCAGGACGTCCGAGCGCGGGCGGCCCTCCCGGTCCATCGCCCGCGCGGCGACGATCAGGGCGTGGGTGGAGTCGAGCCCGCCCGACACCCCGATCACGATCTTCGGCTGCCCGATCGCGCGCAGCCGCTGCTCCAGGCCGGAGACCTGGATGTTGTAGGACTCGTAGCAGTCCAGGTCCAGGCGCGCGGGGTCGTTCGGCACGAACGGGAAGCGGTCGACGGCGCGGCGCAGCCCGATGTCGCCCGCCGGCGGGTCCACCCGGAACCCGACGGTGCGGAAGGCGGGGCCGTGGTGGCGGCGGTTGTCGTCGAACGTGCCCATGCGCAGGCGCTCGGCGCGCAGCAGGTCCAGGTCGACGTCGGCGACGCTGTGCCGGGGCCCGCGCGGGAACCGCTCGGTCTCGTCGAGCAGGACGCCGTTCTCGTAGATCATCGTCTGGCCGTCCCAGGCCAGGTCGGTGGTCGACTCGCCCTCGCCCGCCGCGGCGTAGACGTAGGCGGCCAGGCAGCGCGACGACCCCGAACGGCAGAGCAGCCTGCGGTCCTCCGCGCGCCCGACGGTGATCGGGCTGCCGGACAGGTTGGCCAGCACCGTCGCCCCGGCGAGCGCGGCGAGCGCGCTGGGCGGCACCGGCACCCACATGTCCTCGCACACCTCGACGTGCAGCACCAGGCCCGGGACGTCCTCGGCGGCGAACAGCAGGTCCGCCCCGACCGGCACCTCGTGCCCGCCCACGCGGATCGTGCCGGTGACGTCGTCGCCCGGCGCGACCTGGCGCCGCTCGTAGAACTCGCGGTAGGTGGGCAGGTAGGACTTCGGCGCGACGCCGAGCACCCGCCCGCGGTGCACCACGACGGCGCAGTTGAGGATCCGGTGGCCGTGGCGCAGCGGCGCGCCGACGACGAGCACCGGTCGCAGGTCCGCCGAGGCCGCGACGACCTCGTGCAGCGCGCGCTCCACCTCGTCGAGCAGCACGTCCTGCATGAGGACGTCCTCGATCGAGTAGCCGGACAGCGTCAGCTCGGGGAACACCGCGACCGCGACGCCCTCGTCGTGGCACGCGCGCGCCGACTCCAGCACGGCGCGGGCGTTGGCGGCGGGGTCGGCGATCGTCGTGCGCAGCGTGCAGGCGGCCACGCGGGCGAAGCCGTGGCGGTAGGCGGAGCGGAAGTCCACGTCCGGCAGTCTGCCCGACGGCGCCCCGGCACCGTTGCCGGAAGGCACCGGGTCTGGATTGTTACTCGTCGGTAGGCAATCATGCTCCCCATGAGCGACTTCGCGGGACGTGTGGCCGTCGTGACCGGGGCGGGATCGGGGATCGGCCGGGCGCTGGCCCACGACCTGGCCCGGCGGGGGGCGCGGCTCGCGCTGTCGGACGTGGACAAGGACGGGCTGGCCGAGACCGTCGCGGGCATCCCGGGCGAGGTGCGCTCCGACACCCTCGACGTCACCGACAAGGAGGCCGTGCACGCCTACGCCGAGGACGTCGCCGGGCAGTTCGGCGTGGTCAACCAGGTCTACAACAACGCGGGCGTCGCGTTCGCCGGCACGATCCTGGACTCGTCGTACGAGCAGATCGAGAAGGTCGTCGACATCGACTTCTGGGGCGTCGTCTACGGCACCAAGGCGTTCCTGCCCCACCTCATCGCGTCGGGCGACGGGCACGTCGTCAACATCTCCAGCCTGTTCGGCCTGCTCGCCGTGCCGAGCCAGAGCGCCTACAACGCGGCCAAGTTCGCGGTGCGCGGGTTCACCGAATCGCTGCGCCAGGAGATGCTCGTGGCGCGCTACCCGGTGCAGGTCACCTGCGTGCACCCCGGCGGGATCAAGACCGGGATCGCCCGCAACGCCGCGCGCGGCAAGGGCTTCGAGGACGGCGCCGCGATGGAGCGCTTCGACCGCCAGATGCTGCGGATGAGCCCGGAGAAGGCGGCGTCGATCATCCTCGCGGGCGTGCGGCGCAACCGGGCCCGCGTGCTCGTGGGCAACGACGCCAAGGTGCTCGACGCCGTGGTGCGCCTGCTCGGCTCGGCCTACCAGCGCCCGTTCGCGGCGGTCGCGGGGCGCACGCTGCGGTAGCGGGCATAGGGTCGGCGAGTGGATCAGGTGCGCACGAGGAACGCTCCGGGGCTGCTCGTCGCCCTCGCCTTCCTCGCCACGATGCTCGGCACCACCCTGCCGACCCCGCTCTACCCGATCTACCAGCAGGAACTGGGCTTCGGCGGCCTGATGGTCACGGTCGTGTTCGCGACCTACGCCGTCGGCGTGCTGGCGGCGCTGCTGCTGTTCGGGCGGCTGTCCGACCGCATCGGGCGCCGCCCCGTGCTGCTGCCCGGGCTCGCGCTCGCGGCCGCCAGCTCGCTGGTGTTCCTCATCCCCGACAGCCTGCCCGCACTGTTCGCGGGCCGGGTGCTCTCGGGGCTGTCGGCCGGGGTCTTCACCGGCGTCGCGACGGCCACGATCGTCGACCTCGCCCCGCCCGAGGGCCGGGCGCGCGCCGGGCTGCTGGCCGCAGCCGTCAACATGCTCGGGCTCGGCCTCGGCCCGGTGGTCGCCGGCGCGCTCGCCGACCTCGCGCCGCTCCCGCTGGTGCTGCCCTACCTCGTCCACCTGGGCATGGTGGCCGTCGGCGTGGTCGCGGTGCTGCTGGTGCCGGAGCCGGTCACCCGGCAGCCGGGCCCCGTGCGGCTGGAGGTGCAGCGGCTGTCGGTGCCCGCCGACGTCCGCCCGGTGTTCGTGCGTGCCGGCATCGCGGGGTTCGCCGGGTTCGCCGTGCTCGGCTTCTTCACCGCCGTCTCGCCGCTGTTCGTCTCGGGCGTGCTGCGCGAGCCGAGCCACCTGCTGTCCGGGCTCGTCGTGTTCTCCCTGCTCGGCAGCTCCACCGCGGGGCAGCTGCTCTCGGCGCGGCTGCCGCTGCGCACGTCGCTGCTCGGGGGGCTGCCTGGCGCTGGCCGCCGGGATCGCCGTCGTCGGGGTCGGCCTGGCCGCCTCCTCGCTCGCCGTCCTCGTCGCGGGGGCGGTGGTGGCCGGGCTGGGGCAGGGCGCGAGCTTCCGCGCCGGGCTGCAGTTGGTCACCGGGACGGCGCCGGCCGAGCGGCGCAGCGAGGTCTCGTCGAGCTTCTTCCTGCTGCTCTACGTCGCGATCTCGATCCCCGTCATCGGGGTCGGCGCGGGCGCCCAGGTGTTCGGGCTGGTCCCCACCGCCGTCGTGTTCGCCGGGCTGGTCGCGCTCCTCGCGCTCGCGGCGTTCGTCAGCCTGCTGCGGCGGGTATGAGGGTTGTGATGGACCTCGCGGACCACGATCGGGGCGCGGACGCGGACGCGCGTACCCCGTCGGCGGAGCCGGTACGGCGCTGCGGAGCAGCGGGAACGCCCTGCTAACCGTTTCCGGTAACCGATAAACGCGATCGTGATCGCGCTCACAGAACCGCGCGGAATGCGCTCCTGATCGATTCGCGAACGGTGCATCAGGGTCATTCCACCTGTAACTTTCATAGCCATGTCCGCACTCGGCACGACCGCACCGGAGACCGGGAGCGACGCACCGACGACGACTTCGCCGCCCACCACCGCCGACGGCGTCGCCCTGTGGGAGATCGCCGCGGCCTCGCGGGTGCTCGACGTGAACTCCCGTTACGCCTACGTCCTGTGGTGCCGCGACTTCGCCGCCACCTCGATCGTCGCGCGCATCGGCGAGCGGGTCGTCGGGTTCGTCACCGGCTACGTCCGGCCCGAGCGCCCCGACACGCTGTTCGTCTGGCAGGTCGCCGTGCACGAGGTCGCCCGGGG
>JAPLAT010000531.1 GCA_026393175.1 Pseudonocardiales bacterium | reverse complement strand
GTCGGCATGGCGCTGGCCGCGATCACCGCAGCCCGCCGCGCGTCGTCGGACGGGAACCGCACGTTCGGCCTGTACCGCGCCGAGGTGCTGGCCGCGCTGGCCAACGCCGTGCTGCTGTTCGCCGTCGCCGGCTGGGTGGTCGTCGAGGCCGTACGCCGGATCGGCGACCCGCCGGAGGTCCCCGGCCTCGCGCTCATGCTCACCGCCGCGGCCGGGCTCGCGGCCAACCTCGTGGTGTTCGTGCTGCTGCGCCGCGGGGCGAAGGAGAGCCTCAACATCCGGGGCGCCTACCTGGAGGTGCTGGCGGACACGCTCGGCTCGGTCGGCGTGCTGCTCGCCGGGGCCGTCACGCTGGCGTTCGGCTGGCGCTGGGCCGACCCGGTCGTCGCCGTCGCCATCGGGCTGTTCGTGCTGCCGCGGACGTGGTCGCTGGGCCGCCAGGCCGTCCGCATCCTCGTGCAGGCCGCCCCCGCGCACGTCGACGTCGCGCAGGTGCGGGCCGGGCTGGCCGCGCTCGACGGCGTCCGGGACGTGCACGACGTCCACGTCTGGACGCTCACCTCCGGCATGGAGGTCGGGTCCGCGCACCTCGAGGTCGACGCCGAGTGCGACCCGGCGTGGGTGCTCTCGGCCGCCCGCGACCTGCTCGCCGGCGAGCACGGGCTCCCGCACTTCACCGTGCAGGTCGAGCCGCCGGGCGCCCGCACGGGCTGCTCGGAGCTGTCCTGGTGAGGGTCCCCGGTCGACCTCAGCCGGTGAGCAGCAGAAGCCCGACCATCGTGTAGGCCACCATCAGCAGCACGAGCGGCACCTGGTCGGCCAGGCGCCGGTGCGCGGGCAGCAGCGCCACGCTGCGGTCGTGCGCGGCCACCACGGCCGCCACGTGCCCGAGCAGGATGGCGCCGACCTGCACGCCCGCCACCAGACCGGGCAGCGGCACCGCGGTGACCGGCCCGAGCGTCGCGTCCCCCGCCACGGCGCCGGCGAGCTGGGCGACCCCGCGCGGGCCCTCCACCAGAAGCAGCGTCGCGTAGTGGGCGATCGTGTAACCGGCCGCGATCGGCACCAGCGTGGTGGCCAGCGGCGCCGCGAGCGAGCCGGTCGCCACCACGTACAGCACGCCGACCAGGCCGATCACGGCCGCCAGCACGAGCGTGCCCAGCAGCACCGCCGGGAGCCCGACCGCGGCACGGACGCCGCCCCAGCCGGGCAGGCCGGTGAGGCCGTCGACCACCGTGGACCCCCACCAGACGGCCAGGAACGGGACCAGCCCCGGACCGGCCGGCACGGCGGCCAGGCCGCGCAGCGGGTGCCGCAGCCGGCCCCCGGCGAGGTCGAGCGCGGCGAGGGAGCCGGTCAGCGTGGAGTACACCTCGAAGGCGTCGCCCCGGTCGAACCAGCGCTCGCCGTACCGCAGCGCCGCCCCGGTGTGCCCGAGCGCGTACAGCAGCAGGAACCCGGCGACGACGGCCGGCCGGTCGCGCCAGGGCGGCACCAGCTCCAGCCAGACGAACAGCGCGAGGGAGGCGGCCGCGGGCCGGTAGCCCAGGTGCGGCAGCGGCACCGGCGCCGGGAGCCGGCCGCCCAGCAGCCGGCGCAGCAGCCCGCTGAGCAGCCGCAGCGGGTTGAGGACCCGCCACACCGGGCCCAGCAGCAGCGACGCCGGCACCAGCCCCACCCACAGCAGCACGTAGAGCGCGCGCGGGGCCGGGTTCGCCGCCGGGTCCTGCGGCCCCAGCAGCCCGACGCCGACGACGACGGCACCGAGCAGCAGCACCGCCGCCCGCAGCGCCGTGACGGCCGGGCCGGGCAGCACCGGCAGCGGGCGCCCGCCGACCGGGCCGGCGTAGCGCGCCCGCTTCCACAGCAGCGCCACGGCGAGGAACGACACGAGCACGACGACGCCGCCGGTCTGCAGCACGAGCTCGCCGTCGAGCGGGAGGCCCTCGACGCCGCCGATGCCGTGCGCGGGCCTCATCCCGGCCGCCGCAGCAGCGTCACGCCGGCCACGACCACGCCGAGCCCGCCGCCGAGGGTCAGCGCGACGAGGAGCCGGTCCAGGTCGGCGCCCCAGGCGTAGGGCACGACCGGGTCGACGAGGGTGAACGCGTCCACCGGCGCGATGACGACGGCGAACAGCGCGCCCGCGACGACGCAGAGCAGCGGACCGGCCGGGTGCCCGCGCGCGGCGAGCCGGGCCCCGACCGCCCCGAGCGGCCAGCCCAGCAGCGCGTACCCGGCGGCGCTCAGCAGCATCAGCGGGTAGGGCTGGTCCTCGGGCACCAGCGCCGAGCCCAGCACGTGCACCAGGTGCGCGGCCAGCACGACCAGCGTGGCCGCGGCCAGCGCGACGCCCGCGCCGCGGCGCACCGTCCCCGCCGACGCCGCCGCGACCAGCGCCCCGATCGCGACGAGCCACCACAGCGGCGACGGCGCGGGCGGCCAGACCTGCTCGCCCCGGACGACGACCGGGGTCCCGCCGACGCGCAGCGGGACCGACCACGACGCCCGGTCCCCCGGCGGGCGCTCGGCGGCCGCGGCCGTCACCCGCGGGTCGGACCAGCGCGCCGTCGCGCCCGGCGCGACGACCGGCAGCCCCGAGAGCACCGACCCGGGCACCGGCTCGACGACCACGGGCAGCGCCGTGCCGTTGTCCAGGCGCAGCCGTGCCCCGAACTCCACGGCCCGCACGGCCAGGCCCGGCACCGGGGGGTCCAGGCCGATCACCCGTGCCTCGCTGGCCGCCGACGCCAGCCCGCCCGCGTGCGCGAGGGCGGGCGTCGCCCCGGCGGGGAGCAGCACGGCCACGGCGAGGAGGAGCCCCACGAGCCGCCGCACCCGCCCACCCTACGAACCGGTGCCGACGATCACCCCCACCGGGACTCTCACCCCGGCCTCACGCGGATGTAACCTCCGCCTCCCCGACGACGTCCACTGGAGCATGACCATGACCCGTACCCCCTCCCGGACCCGCCGTGCCGCCGCGGCCGTGCTGCTCGCGGGCGCGCTCGCCGGCGTCTCCGCCTGCGGCGGGACCAGTGTGCTGAACCTCGAGGTCGGCCAGTGCATCTCCGGCCAGACCGCGGGAGAGGACGACGTGAGCTCCGTGCCCGTCGTCGACTGCGCCGAGCCGCACACCGGCGAGATCTACTCGCTCCCCCAGGTGCCCGACGGCGAGTTCCCCGGCGAAGAGGCGCTGAACCAGACCGCCCAGGAGCTGTGCGCCGGTCCGGACTTCACGACCTACGTCGGCGTCGAGTACCTGCAGTCGGAGATCTACTTCTCCACCCTGGTGCCCAGCGCCGACACCTGGGACGACGGCGACCGCGAGATCGTCTGCATCCTGCTCGCCGACCAGAACGGCTCGGAGACCACGGGGTCGCTGCGCGGCGCCAACCGCTGACGGCCGCGCCGCGGTGACGAACGCGCGGCGCTCGTAGCCGTGCACGTGCATCTCGTCGGCGACGTCGCCGGCCACCACCAGCTCGACGGGCGAGCCGACCGGGACCGCCCGGTCGGCGACCCCGGCCGTCACGGCGCCCGCCGCGCACCCGAGGAGAAGGGCGGTCACGAGGACCGGCAGCAGCACCCGGCGCACGGCCGGTCACGCCGGCGGGCAGGATCGGCAGGCGTGGCCACCCATCCCGTCGCACCGGTCCCCGAGCGCCTCTTCGACGACGAGCGCGAGCAGCGCTGGCGGGCGCGCTTCACCGCGCCCCGCATGTCCCGGCCCGGCTGGGCCCGCGACGCGCCGGACCGCTGCGCGTACTCCTCGAACGTCAGTGGCACGACCGAGATCTACACCTGGGACCGCGCCACCGACACGCACCGCCAGGTCACCGACCGGCGCAGCGGCACCCACTCCGCCGCCCTCCCGCCCGACGGCGAGCGGATCTGGTGGTTCGCCGACACCGACGGCGACGAGTTCGGCCACTGGGTCGCCGAGCCGTTCGCCGGCGGGCTCCCCGCCGCGCCCGCCGTGCCGGGCGTCGAGGACGGGTACCCCGCCGGCCTGGAGATCGGGCGCGGGGTCGTCGCGGTCGGGACGTCGACCGACGACGGCACCCGCATCTGGCTGGGCCGGGGCGACGCGCCCGCCGAGATCGTCTACGCCCACGCCGAGGACGCCGGGGTCGGCGCGCTGTCCGAGGACGAGACACTGCTCGCGATCAGCCACTCCGAGCACGGGGACTCCCGGCACCCGGCCGTGCGGGTGCTCCGCGTCGCCGACGGGTCCACCGTCGCGGAGAAGCACGACGGCCCCGGGAAGGCGCTGTCCCCGGTCGCGTTCGCCCCGGTCGCGGGCGACCCCCGGCTGCTGCTGCTGCACGAGCGCCGCGGCCGCGAGGAACTGCTCGTCTGGGACGTCGTCGCCGACACCGAGACGGAGCTGACCCTCGACCTGCCCGGCGAGCTCTTCGCCGACTTCACCCCGGACGCCGCCGCCCTGCTCGTCTGGCACACCCACGCCGCCCGCACCCGCCTGTACCGCTACGACCTGGCGACCGGGGAGCTCGCCGAGCTCCCGGTCGCGCCGGGCTGCGTGGGGTCGGCGGACACCCGCCCGGACGGGACCGTCGAGTACACCTGCTCGTCGGCCGCCGAGCCCGCCACCATCCGCGCCCTGCACCCGGACGGCACCGACCGCGTGCTGCTCACCCCGCCCGGAGAGCGCGCGCCCTCCTCGGTGCCGGTGCAGGACCTGTGGGTGGACGGCCCCGGCGGGCGCGTGCACGCGCTGGTCGCGCGCCCCGAGGGCGGCGGGGGCCAGGCGGTGTTCAGCCTGCACGGCGGCCCGCACGCCGCCGACGAGGACCGGTTCACCGCGATGCGGGCGGCCTGGGTCGAGGCCGGGTTCACCGTCGTCGAGGTCAACTACCGCGGCTCGACGGGCTACGGATCGGCGTGGCGGGACGCGATCGAGGGCCGGCCGGGGCTCACCGAGCTGGAGGACGTCGCCGCTGTGCTCGACGCGTGCGCGGAGCAGGGGCTGGTCGACCCGGCGCGCTGCGTCGTCGAGGGCTGGTCGTGGGGCGGGTACCTCGCGCTGCTCGCCGTCGGCACGCAGCCGGAGCGCTGGGCCGCCGCCGTCGCGGGCGTGCCGGTGGCGGACTACCTCGCCGCCTACGCCGACGAGATGGAGCAGCTGCGCAGCTTCGACCGCGCGCTGTTCGGCGGGTCCCCCGAGGAGAAGCCCGAGCTGTACCGGGCGGCCTCCCCGCTGACCTACGTCGACGCCGTGCGGGCGCCGGTGCTCGTCCTGGCCGGGGAGAACGACCCGCGCTGCCCGATCCGGCAGATCGACAACTACCTCGACGCGCTGGCCGCCCGGGGCGACGCGGTGTACGAGGTCAGCCGCTTCGACGCGGGCCACGGCAGCCTGGTCGTCGAGCAGACGATCGCCCACGTCGCCACGGAGATCGACTTCGCGCGCCGGGCCCTGGCCTGACGAGTTGCAGCAAAGCCACTTTCACGCAAGCTCGTTGCGTGAAAGTGGCTTTGCTGCAACGGGGTCCGGGGTGTCAGACCGTCGCCACCAGCCGGACGTCGATGTTGCCGCGGGTCGCCTTCGAGTACGGGCACACCTGGTGGGCGCCCTGCACCAGCTCGTCGGCCTGGGCCTGGTCGAGCCCGGGCAGGTGCGCGGTGATGGTCGCGTCGATCGCGAAGCCGGTGTCGTCCTTCCCGATGCCGACGGCGGCGTCCACCGTGGCGCCGTCGGGCACCGGCACGCCCTTGTTCCGGGCCACCAGGCGCAGCGCGCCGTGGAAGCAGGTGGCGAAGGCGGCGGCGAAGAGCTGCTCGGGGTTGGTCGCCCCGCCCGGGCCGCCCAGGGCGGGCGGCATCTTGACGTCCTGGTCGAGCAGCCCGTCGGGCGTGGTCAGCCGGCCGTCGCGGCCCCCTCCCGACGAGGTCGCCTCGGCCGTGTAGATCGCGTCCGCCATGGAAGTCCTCTCGTGTGAAAACAGATCGTGCACAACGTATCTCCGCGTCGCCGTCCTGTCATGGTGAGGTCACACCGCGGAAACAGGGGGTGAGCACGATGGAGGGGTCCCGAGGAGGTGGCGGCATGACGCTGTGGCGCGTGCACGTGGAGCTGGAGGACCGGCCCGGCCGGCTCGGCGAGCTGGCCACGGCGGTCGGTGACGCCGGATGCAACATCATCGCGCTGCACGTGGTGGGTGAGCCCGCCGACGACGGGTCCGTCACCGACGAGCTTCTGGTGCGCGTGCCCGACACCGTCGACCCGGCGGCGATGACCGCGGCCATCGAGCGGGCGGGCATCCCGTGCACCCTGCTGGTGCGCGCGGACGCGGTCGAGCTGGCCGACCCGGCCACCACGGCGCTGGCGCTGGCCCGGATGGTCGCCGCCGACCCGGGCAGCGCGCCGCGCGCGGCCGCCACCATGCTCCGGGCCCGGCTCGTCGACCCCTCCGCCGCCGACACCGGCGGCTTCACCCACGTCCTGCGCGTCGGCGCGGGTCAGCTGCGCCTCGGCCGGGCCTGGCCGTTCACCGCCACGGAGCTCTCCCGCGCCGCGGCGCTGATGGAGCTCGCGGCGCAGCTGTCCCTGCGCGGGCCCGCCGCCCCCGCCCCGGACGACCGGATCCTCGTGCTCCGCGACGGGTCGGAGGTGCGCCTGCGGGTCGCGGCGGCCGCGGACGCGCCGCTGGTGGCCGCCCTGCACGCGCGCTGCTCCCCGGCGACCCGGCGGGGCCGGTTCCTCAGCCCCGCGCCGCGGCTCGCGCCCGGGGAGCTGGAGGAGCTGCTCGGCGGCCCGGACGGGGAGTCGGTGCTGGCCGTGACCGTGGACGGCGGCAGCGCCGTCGGCCTGGCCACGCTGGTGCCCGACGGCGACGGGTCGGCCCGGTTCGGCGTGATCGTGGCCGACGCCTGGCACGGCCGCGGCGTGGGCACCGCCCTGCTGCGCCGGGTGGCCGACACGGCCGCCGAGCGCGGGGTGGCCGAGCTGGTGGGCTCGGCCCGCCCCGACGACGTCGGCGTGACCCGGCTGCTGCGCCGGGCGGGGCTGCGCCCCTCGGCCGAGATCACGGACGGGGAGGTGCGGCTGCGCGCCGCCCTCCCCGCCCCCGTCGGCTGACGCCGATCAGAGTTCGATGCGCTCGCCGCTCTCGCCGGCGAACAGGTGCAGGCTCGTCGGCCGCGGCGCCAGGTGCAGCACCGCGCCCTTGGCCGGCGGCCTGCGGCCGTCGACGCGAGCGATGACGGCCTTGGACTCCCCGCCGATGTGCGAGGTGCCGTAGACGTAGGCGTCGGCACCCAGCTCCTCGACGACGTCCACCTCGACCTTGAGCCCGGCGCCCTCCTCGACGATCTCCAGGTCCTCGGGACGGACGCCCACGGTGACCGAGCGGTTGTCGCCGACCTCCGCCGAGGCCTGCCGCGGCACCTGGATGTCGGCGCCGCCGAAGTGCAGGACGTCGCCGTCCATCTCGACCGGGATGAGGTTCATCGCGGGCGAGCCGATGAACCCGGCGACGAACAGGTTGGCCGGCCGGTCGTACATCGCGCGCGGGCTGTCGACCTGCTGCAGGAGGCCGTCCTTGAGCACCGCCACCCGGTCGCCCATCGTCATGGCCTCGACCTGGTCGTGGGTGACGTAGACGGTGGTGATGCCGAGGCGGCGCTGCAGCGACGCGATCTGGGTGCGGGTGGAGACGCGCAGCTTGGCGTCGAGGTTGGACAGCGGCTCGTCCATGCAGAACACCTGCGGCTGGCGGACGATCGCGCGGCCCATCGCGACGCGCTGGCGCTGGCCGCCGGACAGGGCCTTGGGCCGGCGCTCCAGGTACTGCTCGAGGTCGAGGATCTTCGCCGCCTCCTTGACCCGCTCGGCGATCTGCACCTTCGGCACACCGGCGATCTTGAGCGCGAAGCCCATGTTCTCGGCGACCGTCATGTGCGGGTAGAGCGCGTAGTTCTGGAAGACCATCGCGATGTCGCGGTCCTTCGGCGGCATGTGCGTGACGTCGCGGCCGCCGATGTGGATGGACCCGGAGTTGATCTCCTCCAGGCCGGCCAGCATGCGCAGCGACGTGGACTTGCCACAGCCGGAGGGACCGACCAGGACGAGGAACTCCCCGTCGGCGATCTCCAGGTCGAGGGCGTCGACCGCGGGCCGGGTGGCCCCCGGGTAGACGCGGGACGCCTTGTCGTAGGTGACGGCAGCCATCACTGGCTCCTTCCACCGGCAGGAACGTGCCGGACGATCCGAGTAGAGGGCGTCCGCACTCTGCCACGTCCGGGGTGGTTCACACCACACCCGTCACTGCGTGTCACCGGTGGACGTCACCTCGCGCTGCCGGGCCAGGTACCCCGCCAGCCACCGGAACGACGCCTTCGGCCTGCGGTCCAGCGTGTCCCGGTCGACCTCCACGATGCCGAAGGTCCGGGTGTAGCCGTAGGCCCACTCGTAGTTGTCGAGCAGCGTCCAGGCGAGGTACCCCGCCACGGGCGCGCCGGCCGCCCTGGCCCGCTCGACGGCGGCGAGATGGCCCTCCAGGTAGGCGATCCGGTCACGGTCGTCCACCGTCCCGTCGGCGGACCGCACGTCGTCGGCGTAGGCCGCGCCGTTCTCGGTCACCCAGATCGGCACGCCGGGCAGGGTCCGCGCCACCCGCCCCAGCACCTGTTCGAGACCCTCGGGCACGACCTCCCAGCCCATCGACGTGCGCGGGTCGCGCGGGTGCAGGCCGAACTCCCCGGCGCCGGGGTAGGACGCCTGGTCCGGCGCCGAGTCCGGCCGCGCGGGGCCGACCCGCAGCGCCGTGTAGTAGTTGACCCCGAACCACGCGGCGCTGCCCCGCACCAGCGCCAGGTCGTCGGCGTGCTCGTCGGCGGGCGGCACGGCGGCCGGGTAGCGGCCGTGGGCGAGCGCGTCGAGCCACAGCCCGTTCTGGATCTCGTCGACGACCCGGGCCTGCGGCGCGAACTCCGGCGCGGTCGGCAGCACCGGGTAGAGGTTGCAGACGATGCCGACGTCCGCGCCGGGCATGGCGCGCGCCCCGAGGGCGTGCCCGAGCAGCAGGTGGTGCGCGGCGCGGAACGCCGCGGCCGGGTCCTGCACCCCCGGGGCGTGCACGCCGGAGCCGTGGCCGAGGAACGCCGAGCACCACGGCTCGTTCATCGTCGCGAACCGGGTGACCCGGTCGCCCAGCGCGCCGTGCACCGCCGCGGCGTAGTCGGCGAAGCGCAGCGCGGTGTCGCGCTCGGGCCAGCCGCCCGCGTCCTGCAACGACTGCGGCAGGTCCCAGTGGTAGAGCGTGGGCATCGGCGTGATGCCGCGCTCGAGCAGGGCGTCGACCAGGCGGTCGTAGTACGCCAGGCCGGCCGGGGCGACCGCCCCGCTCCCGGCGGGCTGCACCCGCGGCCAGGACACCGAGAAGCGGTAGGCGTCGGCGCCGAGCTCGGCGAGCAGGGCGACGTCCTCGGGCCAGCGGTGGAAGGAGTCGCACGCCAGCGCGCCGTCCGAGCCGTCGAGGACCGCGCCGGGACGGGCGGCGAAGACGTCCCAGATGCACGGGCCGCGCCCGTCGCCCGCACCCTCGACCTGGTAGGCGGCCGTCGCCGCGCCGATCTGCATCCGTTGCACGGACGCAGTCTGCCCGGACGCGGACGGCCCCCGCACCGCCCGGTGCGGGGGCCGTCGCGGGCCCGTCAGGCCTTGGCCTGCATGGCCGACCGGGCCGGGTTGCCCTGGTCGGCCGCCTTCGGGTCCTTCTCGTCCTGCTTGGCGCGCACGCCGGCCTCGATCTTGTCGCCGATGCCCTTGTCCACGTTGCGCCAGTAGTCGAACGCGCGGGCGAGGATCGGCTCGCTCACGCCGTTGAGCAGGTGCCCGACGACGTTGTCGACGAGCCGGTCCCGGGCGGCGTCGTCGAAGACCTCGCGGACCAGCGTGCCCGCCTGGCCCCAGTCGTCGTCGTCCGCACGCAGCGTGTACGCCGTGCGCACCATCTCGCCGTCGGCGTACCAGGTGCCGCCGTCGTCGGTGAGCTCCGGCCGGGCGTGCGGGCCGCCGTAGGAGTTGGGGGCGTAGACCGGGTCGCTCACCTTCGCGATCCGCATTGCGCCGTCCTTCGAGTAGCTGTGGACGGGCGCCTGCGGCGCGTTGACCGGGATCTGCTTGTAGTTCACCCCGAGCCGGGCACGGTGCGCGTCGGCGTAGGAGAACCCGCGGGCCAGCAGCATCTTGTCCGGCGAGAGCCCCGTGCCGGCGACGAGATTGTTCGGCTCGAACGCCGCCTGCTCGATCTCCGCGTGGTGGTCGGTGGGGTTGCGGTTCAGCGTCAGCCGCCCGACCTCCTGCAGCGGGTAGTCCGCGTGCGGCCAGACCTTGGTCAGGTCGAACGGGTTGAACCGGTAGGTCTTCGCGTCCTCGAAGGGCATGATCTGCACCTTCAGCGTCCAGGACGGGAACTCGCCCGCGGCGATGTGCTCGAACAGGTCGCGCTGGTGGTAGTCGGTGTCGGCCGAGGCCATCTGGTCGGCCTCGTCCTGGGTGAAGCACTCGATGCCCTGGTCGGTCTTGAAGTGGTACTTCACCCAGAACTTCGCACCCGCGGCGTTGATCCACATATAGGTGTGGCTGCCGTAGCCGTTCATGTGCCGCCAGGTGCGCGGGATGCCGCGGTCGCCCATCAGCCAGGCGACCTGGTGCGCCGACTCCGGCACGAGCGTCCAGAAGTCCCACTGCATGTCGTGGTCGCGCAGGTTGTTGTCGGCGCGGCGCTTCTGGCTGCGGATGAAGTGCTGGAACTTCATCGGGTCGCGCAGGAAGAACACCGGGGTGTTGTTGCCGACCAGGTCGAGGTTGCCCTCGCTGGTGTAGAGCTTGAGCGAGAAGCCGCGCGGGTCGCGCCACGTGTCGGGGCTGCCGCGCTCCCCGGCGACGGTGGAGAACCGGATGAGGGCGTCGGTGCTCGTGCCCTGCTGGAACACCGCGGCCCGGGTGAACGCGCTGACGTCGTGGGTCGCCTCGAACGTGCCGAACGCACCGCTGCCCTTGGCGTGCGGCTGGCGCTCCGGGATGCGCTCCCGGTTGAAGTTCGCCATCTGCTCGATCAGGTAGTGGTCCTGCAGCAGGATCGGGCCGTTCGGGCCGATCGTGAGCGAGTTCTCGTCGCTGGCGACGGGGGCGCCGCCGTCGGTCGTGGTCGGTCGCGGTCCGGTGGTGGTCACGGGCACTCCTCGCTGTGGTCGCGGGCCGGCCCGTGCGCGGGCCGACGGCCGGGTCGGCCCCTACGCGGTCCGTTCCCGCTGGGCACCCGGACGAAACGGGGCCGGGAACGCGGTCGACGCTGTCGGGGTGCCGGGGCACCATCACCGCCATGACGACGACCGCGCCGGCCACCGGCTACCGGGCGGTGCTGGCGCTGCCCGGAGTCACGCCGCTGGTGGTGCTGTCGCTGTTCGCGCGGCTGCCCGCCTCGGCCGCGGCGATCACGCTGACGCTGCACGTCGTGCTCACCCTCGACCTGGGCTACGCCGCGGCGGGCGCGGTCGGCGCGGCGAGCACCGTCGGCATGGCGGTGGGCGCGCCCCTGCTCGGCAGGCTGGTCGACCGGCGCGGGCTGCGCACGGCGCTCGCGCTGACGATCGTGGCCGCGGCCGGGTTCTGGGCCGTGGCGCCGCGCCTGTCGTGGGCGGTGCTGCTCGGGGCCGCCTTCGTCGGTGGCGTGCTGTCGGTGCCGGTCTACTCGGTGATCCGCCAGTCGCTCGCCGCGCTGGTGCCCGCCCCGCAGCGCCGCCCGGCCTTCGCGCTGGACTCGATGGCGGTGGAGCTGTCCTACATCGTCGGCCCGGCCGCGGGGTCGCTGCTCGTGGTGCAGTTCGGCAGCCCGGTGGCGATGGCGGTGGTCGGGGCGGGCTGGGTCGCCTCCGGGGTGGCGCTGTGGGTGCTCGACCCGGCCACCCGCGCGGGCGACGCCGCCGACGACGGCCCCGCTCCCCCGGTGCGGGCCTGGCTCGACCGGCGGCTCGTCGCGGCCCTCCTCGTCACGTCCGCGGCGGTGGTGCTGATCTTCGGCATGGAGCTGTCGGTCATCGCGGCCGTGCAGGGCGACGGGCCGGCCTACGCGATCGCGGCGGTCAACGCGGTGTGGTGCCTGTCCTCGCTCACCGGCGGGTACCTCTACGGCGCCGCCCGCCGCTCGTTCCCGGTGTTCGCGCTGGTCGCCGCGCTGGGCCTGGCCACGCTGCTCGTCGCGCTGGGCGGGCCGTGGTGGAGCTACGCGCTGCTGCTCGTGCCGGCCGGGCTGCTGTGCGCGCCGTCGCTCGCGGCGAGCTCGGAGCGGGTCAGCGTGCTGGCCCCGGAGTCCGCCCGCGGCGTCGTCACGGGGTTGCACGGCTCGGCCATCACGCTCGGGGCCGCGGCGGGCACACCGCTCGCGGGGGTGCTCATCGACGCGGCCTCCCCCGCCGTCGCGGTGCTGGTCATCGGGCTGGCCGGCACGGCGCTGGCGGGCGGGGCCGCGCTGCTCGCCCGGGGCGGGCGCCCGGCGGGTCAGCGGCCGAGGAACTCCAGCACGCCCGCGGCGATCGCCGACGCGTAGGCCTGCCGGCCCGCCGCCGAGGACACGGCGGCGGCCTCGGCGGGGTTGCGCATGTTCGCGCACTCCACGAGCGCGGCGGGCACGGTGGCGTGGTTGAGCCCGGCGAGGTCGGAGCGCGGGGAGAGCCCGTCGCGGCCGATGTAGTCGGCGTCCGGGAAACCGCCGGCCCGCAGCGCGTCGCGCAGGTCCGTGGCGAGGTCCAGCGCGGGGCCGGCCTGCGCGGCGTTGAGCGGCGGGGCGGAGTGGGCGACGTGGAAGCCGCGGTCCGCGGCGGCGGAGCCGTCGGCGTGGATCGACACCACGGCGGCGGCCCCGGCCCGCTGCCCCGCGGTGCCCCGCTCGTCCACGCACGGGCCCACGCCGGTGTCGTCGGTGCGGGTGAGCACGACCCGGACCCCCGCGGCGGTGAGCAGGCCCGCGACCCGGCCGGCGACGTCCCAGGTGAAGGCGTGCTCGGGGTAGCCGGCGTCGGTGGCGGTGCCGGTGGTGTTGCACGCCTTCGTGCCGCCCCGCCCGTCGGGCACCGGGCGGCCGATCGCCGCGCCGTTCGCCCCGTTGCCGCCGTTGTGCCCGGGATCGAGGACGACGACCGGCGCGGGGCCGTCCGGGGCGGGCGCCGCCGGGGCGGGTGTCGGGTCGGCGGTGGGCGACGGCGCCGCGGGCGCGGCGGG
>JAPLAT010000244.1 GCA_026393175.1 Pseudonocardiales bacterium | reverse complement strand
CGCTGCGCCGCCGCGACGTCCCGGCGCTGGCCCGCCGCGTGCTGCAGCACCACGACCCGCACCTCGCCTTCACTCCGGACGCGCTCGCCGCGCTGGGCCGTCACGACTGGCCGGGCAACCTGCGCGAGCTGGGCCAGGTCGTCGCGGACGCGGCCGGCCGGGCCCGGGGCGGCGTGGTCGGTGCGGGCGCCCTGCCGCCCGCGATCCGCGCGGCGGCGGCGCGCCGGGTGTTGACCCCGCTGGAGCGGGCCGAGGCCGACACGATCGCCGCCGTGCTCGCCGAGTGCGACGGCAACAAGTCCGCCACCGCCCGCACGCTGGGGATCTCCCGCACCGCGCTGTACGCGAAGCTGCGCACCTACCGGCTCTGAACGGTGCCGCCGGCCGTCCGGGGTCAGCGGACCAGGAACTCCAGGGCCACCCGGGCCACCGGGAGGTAGGCGGCGACGACGGGCGCGGGGCCGCGGACGGTGAGCCAGGTGGCGCTGCCGTCGGCGTGCGGGTCGACGCCGTGCCGCAGGTGCAGCTCCAGCGGCAGCCACGGCCGACGCGGCCGCACGTCCCACGCCCACGTCCGCGCCGCCTCGTCCACGGCGGTGACGGTGAACCCGATCCGCACGCCGAGCGGGCCGTGCACCGTGCCCGTCACGCCGGGGGCGATCCGCTCCGCCGCCGTCTCCACCCGGCGGATCTGCGGCGCCCAGGACGCCCACCGGTGCGGGTCGGCGTAGCGCTCCCACACCTGCGCGGGCGGGAGCGGTCCGGACGTGCGCGTGCTTCCCTCCACGCCGTCGATCGTCGGCCACCGCGGGCGGGGGCGCACGGCGAGCGCCGCGATCCCGCGCGGCCTACCGTGACCGGTGTGATCCGTCACCCGCTCCCGCCCGCCGCGCCCGGCCGGCGCCCCGCACGGGCAGCGCGCCGATGAGCCGCGCCGAGATCCGCTCGGTCCAGGCCGTCGCCGCCCCCGCCTCGATCGCGCATGCCGTGCTCACCGACGTCACGGCCTGGGCGTTGTGGTCGCCGCACGTGCAGCGGGTGGAGGCGGCCACGCCGGTGATCGAGGCGGCCGGTTGGACCGGCATGGTCAAGCCGTGGTTCGGGCCCGCCACCCGCATGGAGGTGACGTGGTGCGAGCCCGGGCGCGGCATGCGCTGGAGCTCGACGGCCGCCGGTCACCGGCTGGACTACGCCGACCTCGTCGAGCCCGACAGCGAGGGCCGCTGCACCGTGACGATGACGGCGCGGGTGTCCGGGCCGGTCGGCGGCCTGGTGCAGGCCGCGGTCGGCCCGCTGTCGGCGTACGGCCAGCGCCGCCGCCTCGCCCGCCTGGCCGCGCTGTCGGAGTTCCTGCACCGCCGGGCGATCGTCTACGCGACCTGACCGGTCGTGCGTGCGGAGAAGTGTCGGAACACTTCTCCGCACGCACGGGCCGCGTCAGCGGCTGAGCACGGCGCGCAGTACGGCCCCCAGCTCGGCGGCCGGGTCGTCGACGAGCCCGTGGCTGCGCCAGGCGACGTGGGCGTCCGGGCGCACCAGCACGCAGCCGTCCTCGCCGACCTCGCGGGCCCTGGCCCAGTCGTCGTAGAGGTCGATGTGCTCGCGGCCCGGGCCGATCACGTGGGCCGCGAGCTCCACGCCCAGGTCGGCGGCCACCTTCTCCGCCGCCGCCGCCCACGCCTCCCCGCTGATGCCGGTGAGCAGCGCGAACCGGCCCTTGCCGGCCAGGTCGTGGGTGGACACCCGGTGCCCGCCCCGGCCCAGCCACACGTGCGGCAGCCGCGCCCCCGGCCACGTGGTCGGGTGGTAGTACAGCTCCGGGTCGCGGGTGAACTCCGGCTCGGGCGTGCCGTCGGGGACCACCGCGTTCGAGGCGTACCGGTGCCCCAGCTCCACGCCGTGCGCGTTGAACTCGTAGTTCTTGAGCTCCAGGGCCTTGCGCAGCTTCTCCCGCTGCTCGGCCGCCTCGGGGGTGTTGTCGGCGCGCGCCGCGATGTGCCGCCGCATGACCTCCGGGTCGCTCTCCCCGAGCAGCCCGAGCGCGTCGAAGATCGGCCCAAACTCGTCGATACTCTTGTTGGCCCGCAGCACGATCTGCTTGCCGATCGGGGCGCGCTCGGCGTCGTAGGAGTCGAGCAGGCCCTCCCCCGCGGTGCCGCGCAGCACGTAGGCGAGCTTCCAGGCCAGGTTGTAGGCGTCCTGGATCGAGGTGTTCGAGCCCAGCCCGTTCGACGGGGGGTGCCGGTGGCAGGAGTCGCCGAGGCAGAACACCCGGCCCGCGCGGTAGCGGGTCGCGTAGCGCTTGTTGTTGCCCCACAGCGACGTCGAGCGGATCGTCACCGGCACCGTGTCGTCGCCGATGAGCTGGTGGACGATCCGGATCGCCTCGGCGTCGTCGACGACGGGCGGGGGCTGGGAGATGTCGTAGCCCCAGACGGTCAGCCACTCGTTCCACGGCCGCACCATCCGGACCAGCCCGAGCCCGATCCCGCCGACGTCCGAGCCCGGCTGCAGCACCCAGTACAGGACGCTCGGCCGGTGCGCGACCAGGTGCGACAGATCGGCGTGGAAGACGATGTTCATCGAGCCGGCGAGGTCCATCTCGCCCTCGAACGGCAGGCCGACGTCCTCGGCCACCTGCGAGCGCCCGCCGTCGGCGCCCAGCACGTACTTCGCGCGGATCGCGTACTCGTGGCCGGTGGTGCGGTCCCGGACGGTCACGGTCACGCCGTCGGCGTCCTGCTCCAGGCCGACGTACTCGGTGTCGAAGCGGATCCGGCTGCCGCGCGAGGCGGCGTGGCCGACGAGGATCGGCTCCAGCAGCGTCTGCGGGATGTCGCAGTTGGGCGAGGGGCTCGCCGTCAGGTAGTCGGCGGCCCGCTCCGGCGCGGTCTCCCAGGTGCGCACCCGGCCGAGCTCGTCGCCGGTCAGGCTGGAGCAGAACACGGTCTCGCCCATGAGGTCGTGCCCGGTGCCCTGGGCGAGCACGTCGTCGTCGATGCCGAGGTCGCGGAAGATCTCGACGGTGCGCTGGTTGGTGATGTGGCTGCGCGGGGTGTTGGCGGTCCACCGGTACTTGGTGATCACCATGTGGTCCACGCCGAGGGTGGCCAGGGCCAGCGCGGCCCCGGACCCGGCCGGGCCGCTGCCGATGACGAGGACGTCGGTCTCCAGTGCGGCGCTCACGCGCGCTCCAATCGGATGTCGAAGGTGAAACTGCTCCACGGGCCGTCCCGCCCGTCGGGGGCGGTGCCCGCCCCGTGGTCGGCGACGTCGACCACGAGGCTGTCCTTCACGCCGAACACGGCGTCGCCGCCCAGGTGCGGGTCCCCGGCGACGAAGACGTGCGTGATCAGCGTCCGGAACCCCGGCGCGGTAACCATGAAGTGCAGGTGCGCCGGGCGCATCGGGTGCCGCCCGGTGGCCTCGAGCAGCGCGCCGACGGGGCCGTCGTGCGGGATCGGGTAGGCCGACGGGCGCACCGACCAGAACAGGTACTCCCCCTGCGGCCCGGACTCGAGCCACCCGCGGCCCGCGGTGCGGTCGCCGTCGTACTGCACGTCGTAGAAGCCGTCGGCGTCGGCCTCCCACACCTCGATGCGCGCACCCGCCACCGGCGCGCCGTCGACGTCGGTGACCCGGCCGTCGACCCGGCAGGGCACGCCCTTCGCACCGAACGCGATGTCCCCGCCGAGGCCGACGTGCGGTGCGTCCTCGACGAAGAAGGGGCCGAACACCGTGGACTCCGTCGCCCGCGGGTCGGCGGGCGCGTTGATCCCGACGGTGAGCATCGACAGCCCCAGCACGTCGGAGAGCAGCACGAACTCCTGGCGGCGGTCGTCGGTGATGTGCCCGGTCCGGGTGAGGAACGCGATCCCGGCCGCCCACTCCTCCTGGGTGAGCCGGACGTCGCGGGCGAACGCGTGCAGGTGGCGCACCAGGCTGCGCAGCACGTCGGAGAGCCGGTCCTCGCCGGCGAAACTGGCCACCACCTCCTCGGTCACGGCCCGTTCGCGCTCCGGGTTCACTCGCCCTCCCACGCGGTCTCGACCAGTGCGGTCAGCTCGGCCCGGCCGGCCGGCACGGGATGGTCGGGCGGCACCACGGCCGCGGTGCGCTCGACGACGGTGGCGAGCTGGTCGGCGCGCAGGCCCAGGGCGCGCAGCCCGCCGGGCACGCCCGTGCCGGCGACGAGGGCGCGCAGCCCGGCGACCGGGTCGGCGGTGCCCAGGGCCCGCCCGAGGCGCTCGACGGCCTCCGGCGCGCCGGGCGCGGTGAACGCCAGCACGTGCGGCAGGAGGACGGCGTGGGTGCGCGCGTGCGGCAGGCCCAGCCCGCCGAGCACGTGGGCCAGCTTGTGGTGCAGCCCCGACCCCGCGACGGCGAACGCGGTGCCGGCCAGCCACGCGCCGCGCAGCAGGTCGGTGGCCGCGGCGAGACCGCTCCCGGACAGCCCCGCGGCGAGCGAGCGGACGGCCTCCTCCGCGATCACCGAGCTCACCGGGTTGCGCCGGGGCGCCCAGAACGCCTCCACGCAGTGCGCCATCGCGTTGAGCGCGCTCGCCGCGGCCAGCCCCTCCGGGAGCGACACCGTCAGCTCGGGGTCGTAGACGACCGTGCGCGGCAGCACCGCGAGGTCGACGCCGGTGGTCTTCACCCCGTCCTCCGACAGCCCCCAGATCGGGGTGACCTCGGAGCCCGCGTAGGTCGTCGGCACGGCGAGGACGGGCAGCCGCGTCGTCAGCGCGACGGCCTTGGCCGCCCCGATCGTCGACCCGCCGCCGATCGCCAGCACCGCGTCCGCGCCCGCGGCGGCCGCGCGGGCGGCCTCCGCCGTCGCCACCGGGACGTGCTCGCGGACGTCGGTGAACGTGGCGGCCACCCGGTCGCCGAGCGGCGCGGCGAGCGCGCGGACGCGCTCGGCGTCACGGGTGGAGGCGATGAGCAGGACCGCGCGGGCGCCGAGGCGGTCGACCTCCGCGGCGAGCTCGGTGCGCGCGACCCCCGCCCCGAACACGACGCGTCCCGGGAGCGCCTCGTAGGTGTGCACGCAATCACCTTTCCGTACACCGCTGCCAGACGTCCAACACGCATCACAGCCGCCCAGCCATACGATGCACCATGGACCTACGGCAGCTCCGGTACTTCCTCGCCGTGGCCGAGGAGCGCTCCGTCACCCGGGCGGCGGTGCGGCTGCACCTCACCCAGCCGCCGCTGTCGGCCCAGATCGCCCGGCTGGAGCACGAGGTCGGGGTGCCGCTGCTGGTGCGCCACCGCCGCGGCGTCGACCTCACCGAGGCGGGCCGCCTGCTCGCCGAGCACGCGAGGGCGGTGCTCGCCGACGTGGAGACGGCGCTGGAGGCGGTGCGGCGCACCGGTCGGGGCCACAGCGGCCGGCTCGCGCTGGCCTTCGTCCCCGCGACGGCCTGGGCGGTGCTGCCCGCCCTGCTGCGCCGCTTCACCACCGAGCGCCCCGCCGTGACGCTGCGCTTCCTGGAGGGCGGGTCCGACGCCGTGGCCGAGCACGTCCGCGCCCGCCGCGCCGATCTCGGCCTGCTGCACCTGCCCCCGGCCGGGGCGAGCGTCGGGCCCGACCTCGACGTCGCCGTCGTCCGCCGCGAGCCGCTCGTGGCCGTCCTGCCGCGGGCGGGCGCCGACCGGTTCGGCGAGCGGGTCGACCTCGCCGCGCTGGCCGGCGAGCCGTTCCTCGTGCCGTCGCGCGGGCTCTCCTCGCACCTGCTGGGGGCGTGCCGGCTCTCCGGGTTCGAGCCCGAGCAGCGGGAGGTGGAGCTCGTGCAGACGGTGGCCGCGCTCGTCGGCGCCGGGGCGGGGGTGTCGGTGCTGCCGGCCTCGGTCGCGGCCGTGTGCGGGCCGGACACCGTCACCCGCCCGCTGGCCCGGCCCGTCCCGGTGGTGGAGACCGGCCTGCTCCGGCGCCGGACCGACCCGCCCACCCCGCCCGTCGCGCACTTCCTGCGGCTGGCCCTGGACACCCCCGAGCCCGACGTGCTGGGCCCGGCGTTCGCCCGCCGCTGAGGTCAGCAAAGCCACCTTCCGGCAACGACGTTGCGTGAAGGTGGCTTTGCTGCAACGCGGGTGGGGCCGGTTCCCCCGTTCCCGCCCGCAGGGCCGGGGCCGGGTGCGAGCATGCGCGGGTGGTCGCCGTCCACCCCGCCCGCCGGGTCACCTCGCTGCACGTGTTCTGCGCCGTCCTCGCCGTCGCGATCCTGGCCCGCCCGCTGCTCACCGAGGCCCTGTCCGCGCCCGCGCTGCGCACCGCGGCCACCGTGTTCGTCGCGATCTGCGTGCAGGCGCTGCCGTTCCTCGTGCTCGGGGTGCTGCTCTCCGGCGTGATCGCCGCGTTCGTCTCCCCCGCCGTCCTGCGCCGGGTCCTGCCCGCGCGGCCCGCGGCCGCGGTGCCGGTGGCCGGGGCGGCGGGCCTGGTGCTGCCGGGCTGCGAGTGCGCGTCCGTGCCGGTGGCGCGGCGGCTCATCGGGCAGGGCGTGCCCGACGCCGCGGCGCTGACGTTCCTGCTGGCCGCCCCGGCGGTCAACCCCGTCGTGCTCGTCGCCACCGCCGTCGCGTTCCCCGGCGAGCCCCGGATGGTGCTCGCCCGGCTGCTGGGCTCGCTCGGCACCGCGTGCGTGCTGGGCTGGCTGTGGCAGCGGTCCGGGCGCGCGGAGTGGATCGCCGACCGCGCCCGCCGCGCGGCCCCGCCGGCCACCGGCGGGAGCCGCTGGGCGGTGCTGGCCGAGACCGCCCGGCACGACCTGGTGTCGGCCGGGGGTTTCCTCGTGCTCGGGGCGGTCGCGGCCGCGGGCCTGTCGGTGCTGGTCCCGCCGTCCTGGACCGAGGCACTGGCCGGGCAGCTGCTGCTCGCGATCGCCGTCATGGCCGTGCTCGCGGTGGTGCTGGCCCTGTGCAGCGAGGCCGACGCGTTCGTCGCGGCGTCGCTGTCGATGCTGCCGCTGCTGCCCCGGCTGGTGTTCCTCGTCGTCGGGCCCGCGGTGGACGTCAAGCTGATCGCCCTGCAGGCCGGCACGTTCGGCCGGGCGTTCGCGGCGCGCTTCGCCCCCGCGACGTTCGTCGTCGCGATCCTGTGCGCCTGCGCGGCCGGCGGGCTGGTCCTGTGAGGCGCGAGACCCAGCACGTGCTGCTGGTGCTGCTCGGCGGGGCGCTGCTGCGGATCGCCGCGGACGACACCCACCTGCGCTACGTCCGCCCGTCGCACCGCTGGCTGCTCGTCGCGGCCGGGGCGGTGCTGGTGGTGCTGGCGGTCGTCGCGCTCGTCCGGGACCGGCGCGGCACGCATCACGACGGGGCCGGGGAGCACGGGGACCACGGCGCGGCCGAGCGGCACGTGCCCTGGCTGCTGCTCGCGCCCGTCCTCGTGATCGCCCTGGTCGCCCCGCCCGCCCTGGGCGCCGACGCCGTCGCCCGGGCCGGGCCGCGCAACGCCGTCGTGCAGGACGCGGACGTGTTCCCGCCGCTCGCCGACGGCGCCGCCCTCACCGTCGCGGAGTTCGTGCAGCGCGCGGCCTGGGACACCGCGGGCTCGCTCGACGGCCGCGAGGTGACGCTCACCGGGTTCGCCGTGCGCCGCGGCGCCGCCGTCGAGCTGGCCCGGCTGACCATCGCCTGCTGCGCCGCCGACGCCCGGCCGAACCGCGTCCGGCTGGTGGGCGACCTGGGCGACCCGCCCCCCGACACCTGGCTGCGCGTGCGCGGCACCCTGCAGTCGGGCAGCGCCACCGCCGCCACCGGGTACGTCCCGGCGATGACGGTGGCGGCGGCGGAGGTCGTCGACGCCCCGCCCGATCCCTACGAGTACTGAGTCACACCGGCGTGCGCCGCACGACGAACCACCCGGCGGCGGCGAGCACGGCACCGATCGCCACCAGCCGCACGGTGTCGGCGACCGGGATCGTGGTCCCGACCGTCAGCAGGCCGGTCACGACGATCACGGCGAAGGCCGCGGCGCCGGCGAGGACCGCGCCGACGACCAGCCCGGACACCCCCCAGCGCACGAACAGGACGACGCCCAGCAGGACCGCGGGGAAGGTCAGCAGCAGGGGGGCCGCGAACACCAGGAACTGGCCGACCGGGTTGCCGACGCTCTCCCAGCCCTGTTCGACGAACCGCAGGTCGGCCCCCCAGCCGCCGGTGACCTGCTCGACGGCCAGCGACAGCAGCAGCAGCGCACCGAGCACCACGGCCTCCAGGACGACGAAGAGGACCGTGCCGAGGTAGTGGTCGCGGCGGGTCCGCCCCATCGCGACGGTGAACGGGAGCAGCCGGGAGATCGCGGTGACCTGCGCCCCCGCGATCCCCGCGTAGAGCCCGCCGACGATGCCGATCGCGAAGCCCTTGCCGAAGCTGCCGCCCGCGGCGACGTCGGCCGCGGTGACGGCCACCCCGAAGGCGACGAAGACCAGCACGCCCAGCAGCGTGCCCAGCACGAGGCGGCGGTCGAGCAGGTGCAGTCGGACGACGTCGATCGCGCCGGTCATCGGGTCTCCCCCGGGTCGGCGTCCGGTGCGGACGCGGTGTGGACGACGAGCTGCTGCAGCGACACGGGCGTGACCTCCAGCCCGGCGGGCACCGCGGCCGGGGTGCCGACGGCGGTGACCCGCAGCATCGGGCCCATCCGCTCGCGGTGCAGCTCGGCCGCCCCGGCGACGAAGCCCTCGACGGAGGCCACCGGGCCGCTGACGGTCACCGCGCGGCCACGCAGCGCGTCGATGTCGTCGTCGAGGACGACCCGGCCGCGGTCCAGCACCACGACGTGCTCCAGCAGGTAGGCGACCTCGTCGATGAGGTGGCTGGACAGCACGACCGTGCGCGGGTGCTCGGCGTAGTCGGCCAGCAGCGCCCGCGACAGCGTGGCGCGCGCTCCGGCGTCCAGCCCCAGGTAGGGCTCGTCGAGCAGCGTCAGCGGCGCGCGGGAGGCGATCCCGACGGTCGCGCCGAGCATCGACCGCTGGCC
>JAPLAT010000264.1 GCA_026393175.1 Pseudonocardiales bacterium | reverse complement strand
CGTCCCACGCGAACGGCCGCCCCGCGTAGAGCCGGGCCACCTCGAAGACGCCGTCGCCGCGCAGCAGTCCCTCGTCGGTGACCGGGATCGCCATGGCGTCCGCGGGGCCGATCACGCCGTCGACCGAGGCCAGTTCGTCCACGGGCCAGACCCTATCGTCGCCCCATGCGGATCGACGGGTTCACGACGGCGTACGACGAGGAGGGCAGCGGGACAACGGTCGTCGCGCTGCACGGCTGGCCGGGGGACCGGCAGGACTTCCGCGCGGTCGCGGCCCGGCTCGCCGGGGACTGCCGCGTGGTGCGCCCGGACCTGCGCGGGTTCGGCGACACGACCGGCCCCGCCGACCCGGCGCTGGTCGAGGCGGACGGCCAGACGCGCAGCGTCGTCGCGCTGATCGAGGAGCTGGGCGCCGGGCCGTGCGTGCTGGCCGGGTACGACGTCGGGTCGCGGGTGGCGCAGCGCGTCGCCGCCGACCGGCCCGACCTCGTGCGGGCCCTCGTCGTCGCCCCGCCGCTGCCCGGCGCCGGGTCGCGGGTGCTGTCGGCCGCGGCGCAGGCGGAGTACTGGTACCAGTCGTTCCACCGGCTCGACCTCGTCGAGAAGATCCTGGACGGCTCCCGGGCGGGCGTCCGCGCCTACCTCGACCACTTCTGGACGCACTGGTCCGGCCCGGCGTTCACCCCGGACCCCGCCGAGCTGGACCGCCTGGCCGACGCCTACGCGCGGCCGGGGGCGTTCACGGCGTCGATCGGCTGGTACCGGTCCGGGTCGGGGACGGTCGCGCGGTCGCTGGCCGAGCGGACCCCCGACCCCGCCGACCGGCTCGCGACGCCGACCACGGTGCTGTGGCCGGAGCACGACCCGCTCTTCCCGCGCGCGTGGTCCGACCGGCTCGCCGCGTTCCTCGCCGACGTCGTGCTCGAGCCGGTCGACGGGGCCGGGCACTTCGTGCCGCTGGAGGCGCCGGACGTGTTCGCCGACGCGATCCGCCGCAGGCTCCCCTGACCGCGGGGGTGCTGGCACCACCCCGGACCGGCGGGGGAGCACCGTCGCTGTAACCCGGCCCCGGGGACGAGAGTCCTTCTCCGAGGAACCACGACATCGGAGAAGCCATGAACAGCCAGCACCCCACCGTCCTCGACCCGTTCGCCGCCCAGCGCGCCGCCGCCTACGGCCCGCCGCCCGCCGGGCTCCCCGTGCAGCCGCCCCTCGGCGGGTACGGCGCGCCGCCCGCGCCGCCGGCGCCCCGCAAGAGGCGCACCGGGCTGGTCGTCGGCGGGATCGCCGGTGCCGTCGTGGTGCTCGGCGGGCTCGGGGTCGGCGCGCTCGCGCTGTTCGGCCCGTCCACGCTGATCACCGCGGACGTGGAGAGCGAGATCGTCCGGATCACCCAGGAGCAGGCCGGCGTGCCCGCGCAGGGGGTCGACTGCCCCGAGGACATCGCGGTGGAGGCCGGGTCCAGCGTGACCTGCACCGCCACCGTCGACGGCCAGCCCGTCACGTTCACCGTCACCCAGGACGACGACGAGGGCAACCTCACGATCACCCACGCCCGACTGCTCCCTGCGCTGGAGGTCGAGGACGCGGTCAGCGCCCAGCTGAGCGCGGACGTGGGCGAGGACGTCGTCGCCGTGTGCTCCGCCGAGGGCCAGACGGTGATCGTCAACGACCCGGGCACGACGATCCCCTGCACCGCCGTGAACGTCGCCGACACGACCCTGCAGGCCGAGATCCTCGTCTCGGTCGACGGCGAGGGCACCGTCGCCTACGAGTTCGCCTGACCGACCCGCGCGCCGCGGAACGGGATACACCGGTATGTTCCGGACACGTGCCCTTCCCGTTCACCCACGTCCTGCGCGGTATCGCCATCGGCTCGGTCGAGGTGGTGCCCGGCGTCAGCGGGGGCACCGTCGCCCTGGTCGTCGGCGTCTACGAGCGGCTCATCGCCGCCGCGTCCCACCTCGTCTCGGCGGCCCGGGCGAGCACCGACGTCCTGCGCGGGCGCGGTGCGGCCCGGGCCAGGGCGGAGGTCGCGCGCGTCGAGTGGTCGCTCGTGCTCGCCGTCCTGGCCGGGATGGTGCTCGCCGTCCTGGTGGCCGCGCGACTGCTGCCCCCGCTGATCGAGGCGCACCCGGTCGGCACCAGCGCCCTGTTCTTCGGGATGGTCGCGGCCTCGGTCGCCGTGCCGGTGCTGGAGCTCAGGGGCGTGCGCGGGGTGCGGGAGTGGGGCCTGGTCGTCGTCGGGGCGGTGGGCACCGGCCTGGTCACCGGCCTGCCCCCGGGCGACCTGACGGACCCCCCGCTCTGGCTCGTCGCCCCGGCCGCGGCGCTGGCGGTCTGCGCGCTGGTGCTGCCCGGGCTCTCCGGGTCGTTCCTGCTGCTCGCGCTGGGGCTCTACGAGCCGACCCTGCGGGCGGTCGACGAGCGCGACCTCGCCTACGTCGGCACGTTCCTGCTCGGGGCCGTGCTCGGGCTCGCCTTCTTCGTCAAGGGGCTGCAGTGGCTGCTGCTGCACCACCGGCGCACCGTGCTCGCCCTCATGGCCGGGATCCTCGTCGGGGCGCTGCGCGCGCTGTGGCCGTGGCAGACCCCCGACCGCGGCCTGCTCGCCCCCGACCCCGGCTGGCCCGCGATGCTCGGCGTCGCGCTGCTGGGGGCCGCGCTCGTCGGCACGCTGGTCGTCGTCCAGGTGCGGATGGGGCCCTCCACCGGGGCGCACGCGCGCGGGCGTGACGGTCACGACAGTCGGGTTGTGCACGACACGTCCGGGGAAACCGCCCATGAAGACGTGCGCACCCGACGACGTGCTGCGCCGCCCGTCCGACGCAGGGAGTGAAGTCGTGAGCATCACCGTGAACGCCTACGCCACGCCGGCGGCGAAGGCTCCGTTCGAGAAGGCCACCATCGAGCGCCGCGCGGTCGGCCCGCACGACGTGCTGATCGACATCAAGTACGCAGGCATCTGCCACTCCGACATCCACACCGCGCGCGAGGAGTGGGGCGAGACCACCTTCCCGCTCGTGCCCGGCCACGAGATCGCCGGCATCGTGTCCGAGGTCGGGGCCGAGGTCACGACGTACGCGGTGGGCGACCGCGTCGGCGTCGGCTGCATGGTCGACTCCTGCCGGCGAGCTCGACGGCAGGCCGACCGACGGCGGGTACTCGGAGAAGATCGTCGTCGACGAGAACTACGTGCTGGGCATCCCCGAGGGCATCGGCCTGGACGAGGCCGCCCCGCTGCTGTGCGCCGGCATCACGCTGTACTCGCCGCTGCGGCACTGGGGCGCGGGGCCGGGCAAGAAGGTCGCGATCGTCGGCCTCGGCGGGCTCGGCCACATGGGCGTCAAGATCGCGGCCGCGATGGGCGCCGAGGTCACGGTGCTGTCGCAGACGCTGTCGAAGGAGGAGGACGGCCGCAGGTTCGGTGCGCAGCACTACCACGCCACCGCCGACGACACCACGTTCGAGGAGCTCGCCGGCTCTTTCGACCTCATCGTCAACACCGTGTCGGCGCCGCTGCCGATGGAGAAGTACCTGTCGCTGCTGGGCCTGGACGGCACCCTGGTCAACGTCGGCGCGCCCGCCGAGCCGCTGGAGGTCCCGGCGTTCGCGCTGATCCCGATGCGCCGCAGCTGGGCCGGCTCCATGATCGGCGGGATCCGGGAGACCCAGGAGATGCTCGACTTCTGCGCCGAGCACGGACTGGGCGCCGAGATCGAGCTGATCGACGCCTCCCGGATCGACGAGGCCTACGACCGCGTCGTCGCCAGCGACGTCCGCTACCGCTTCGTGATCGACGCCGCGACGATCGCCTGACCGGCGGGGACGGCGCGACTTGCGTTCGAGCGCGCTCGAAGCCCTAGCGTCGGTCGGGTGAGCATCCGTCTGGGCTACCAGATCCCCAACTTCAGCTACGGAACGCCGGTCGCCGAGCTGTTCCCGACCGTCGTGCGCCAGGCGCGCGAGGCCGAGGGCGCCGGGTTCGACACGGTGTTCGTGATGGACCACTTCTACCAGCTGCCCGGCATCGGCTCGCCCGACCAGCCGATGCTGGAGGCCTACTCCGCGCTGTCGGCGCTGGCCACGGCGACGACGGACGTGCAGCTGTCCGCGCTGGTCACCGGCAACACCTACCGCAACCCCGCGCTGCTGGCCAAGACCGTGACGACGCTGGACGTGGTGTCCGGCGGGCGCGCGGTGCTCGGCATCGGCGCGGGCTGGTTCGAGCTCGAGCACCGCTCGCTGGGCTTCGAGTTCGGCACCTTCACCGACCGGTTCTCCCGGCTGGAGGAGGCGCTGCAGATCATCGCGCCGATGCTGCGCGGCGAGCGGCCCACCGTCGACGGGCGGTGGTACCGCACCGAGGAGGCGATGAACGAGCCGCGGCTGCGCGACGACCTGCCGATCATGCTGGGCGGCGGCGGGGAGCGGAAGACGTTCGCCCTCGCCGCCCGGTTCGCGCAGCACCTCAACATCATCTGCTCGCCCGAGGAGCTGCCCCGCAAGCTCGCCGCCCTCGACGCCCGGTGCGCCGAGGCCGGCCGGGACCGGGCCGACCTGGAGACCAGCTTCCTGGGCTTCGTCATGATCGACGACGACGGCGACCGGGCGCGGGCCCTGCAGCGCGAGTACCTGCGCGGCGTCGGCGTCGACCTGGACGCCCTCGACGACGAGGGGCGTGCCGCGGCGACGGCCCGGCACTTCTGCGGCACGCCCGACGACGTCGCCGCCGACCTGCAGGCCCGCGTCCTCGACGCCGGGGTCGACGGGCTGATCGTCAACCTGGTGACGAACGGCCACGAGCCGGGCGCGGTCGACCTGGCCGGGCGCACGCTGCGCAAGCTGGTGGGCTGAGCCCCCCGCCGTTGCAGCAAAGCCACTTTCACGCCACGACGTTGCGTGAAAGTGGCTTTGCTGCAACCCGTTGCCCTCGGGAGCCGGCGGGTCAGGCCTCCGGGCGGCGGGGGCGCCAGGGCGGCACGAACCCGTCGCGCAGGACCGCGTCCCAGCCGGCGAACGCTGCCACGACGCCCTCGATGAGCGCCTGGTCGTGCTCGGTGCGGGTGCCCAGGCCGAGCACGTAGAGCAGGTGGACGACGATCCCGTGGGCCTGCTTGGCCTGCTCGCCCGCGTGGTCGTTGAGCTGGGCGAGCACCGCCGGCATGAGCCGTGAGACCAGCAGCGACACGCCTTCGCCGCGCTGCGCGGACAGCTCGTGGGCGCCCTCGACGATCCGCGCGCGGGCGGCGTCGAGCTCCGGCGTGACCGGTGGCGTCCGCGCGGGGAGGTAGGAGCGCGAGGAGTCGACGGCCGCGAACAGCGTGGAGATCATGTGTCCGGCGTGCTCCTCGGTGTACCCCTGGCCGGGGTTCGCCGGGGAGAACAGCCAGTCGACGACGGCGTCGATGAGGATGATCTCCAGCGCGGGCACCTGGTCGGCGGTCGTCGAGTGCAGGCCGCGGACGATGTCGTCCTCCCACGCCTCGTTCGAGCTGCTCGCGGTCATCGCGTTCCTTCCGGCGGGGTGGGCCACGACCCTAGGGGCGCGCCCGGCCGGGGTCCACCCGCGCTCAGCCGCCGGGGTAGCGATGGTGCCAGTGCGGGTCGGCGGGCTCGGCGTACTCCGCGCCGCCCGGCCGCTCGTCGCGCTGGGCCGCGAGGTCGCGGGCGAGCGTGTCGGCCACCCAGGCCAGCTCCAGCCGCCCGACCAGCCCGACCGGGAGCGCCTCGACCCCGTGCCGGGCGCCGAGCAGGGCCCCGGCGACGACCGCCGCGCCCGGCCCGGGGGCGGCCGCGAGCGTCGCGGCCAGCGCGTCGGGTCCCGGGCAGGCCCGGGCCAGGGCCACGCCACCGCGCAGGGCGGCCTCCGCCGAGTGGTCGTCGGGCCCGTCCGGGAGCGCGGCCGGCCCCGCCGCGGCGACGGCGTCGTCGAGCGGGTCGCCGTGCACCAGCCGCCGGGCGATGCCGACGCCGCACAGCGCCGCGCGGACGGCGCCGTCGTGGCCGTGGGTGGTGCGGACGACGTCGGCGGTCCAGCCGTCGGCGACCTCCACGCCGCCCAGCGGGAGCACCCGGGTCAGCGCGTGGTGCCCGCGGGCGGTCGCCGGCGCCGGGCCGGGCAGGCTCCCGGTGGCCGCGGTGAGGGCGTCGACGGTGGCGGGCGCGTCGCCGCGGCGGCGGCCGAGCGCGGGCACCCGGTCCAGCCAGCCGCTGGGCCCGACCGGCTCGGCGGTCGGGATGCCCTGGATCGCGGCCCACCGGCGCAGCGCGAACCAGACGATGGCGGGGGACGGGCCGATCCCGCGGTGGGCGTAGCGCACCATCGCCCGGATCAGCCCCTCGGCGGTGAAGCAGGCGAGCTGGGTGGTGACGCCCGCGAGCAGCACGTCGGGCACGGGCTGGGGGCGGGAGAGGGCGTCACCCACGGCGAGCCCGAGCAGCAGCCCGCGGATCCGGGAGAGCCGGCCCAGCACCGCGACCCGCTCCGGGTCGGCCGGGACGGACGTGAGGACGACCGTGGCGGGCCGCCCGGGCGCGGCCGCTCGCCCGGCCAGGCGGTCGGCCAGGTCCAGCAGCGTCTCCCGGCCCTCGACGGCCTGCGCCCAGTCCGCCGGGACGGCCTCCTCGCCGTGCAGCGCGCCCAGGACGTTCCCGGTGATCGCGCCGGTGGAGTCGCTGTCCCCGCCGTGGTTGACCGCGAGCAGCAGCGCCGCGCGCAGCGCGTCGCGTCCGGGGTGGGCGAGCGCGCAGTAGACGCTCATCCCCAGCGCCTCCTCGGCGACCCAGCCCTCGCCCAGCGCCGTCAGCCGCTCGGCGCTCGGCGGCCCGTCCGCCGCGGCCCGCACGGCCGCCTCCAGCGCCGCGGTGGTCTCCGCGTGGCCGTCGAGCGTGCGCAGGTGGTCGAGGGTGCGCCGGACGGCCTCCGGGAGGTCCGCGCCGCTCACGAGATGGTGGACGAGCACCGCCAGGCCGACGGCGGCGGCCCCCGCGGTCGGGTGCCCGTGGGTGAGGACCGACCCGGCCAGCGCCGCCGCGGCGACCGCCTCCGGTGTGCCCAGCCGCGGGTCCAGCCCGAACGGCGCGGACCGCATCACCGTGCCGCAGCCCTTCGACCCCGGGTTCGCCGGCGCGTCCGGGGTGCCCCGCCGGCCGCTGCGCAGCCCCGACAGGCACGCGTTGCCCGGCGCCCGCGCCGCGTACAGCCACGGCAGTGCGGCCAGCCCCGTCGCGCCCGCCGGCGGGCCCGCCGCGTCCTGGGTGTGCAGCCAGCGCAGGTAGGCCGCGTGCAGGGCGGGCCCCGGCTCGCCGCCCTCGAGCAGCGCCTCCACCGTGAACAGCACCATCTGGGTGTCGTCGGTGACCAGCCCGGGCGGGCCGTAGCCCGAGGGCAGCAGGCCCGTCACCCCGGCGGGGCCGTGCGCGGCCCGGATCGCGGGGAGCGCGTCGAACTCGACCGGGGCGCCCAGCGCGTCGCCGACGGCCCCGGCGAGCAGGCAGCCACGGGTGCGGGAGCGGCGGTCCGGGACGGTCATCCCGGGGACCGTAGCGGGTGGGTCAGGCGGGACCGAGTGCGTGCAGGAGCGCGTCGACGTCGGGGTGCTGGTCGAACTCGCCGGACAGGCCGAACAGGTCGAGCACCCGGGTGACGGCGCGGGAGCGTGCGACGCCGAGCAGGTGGATCGAGCCCGGGGCCTGCTTCTGGGCCCGGACGAGGACCTCGATGCCGGAGGAGTCGACGAAGCCGATGCCGCCGAGGTCGATCGCGATGTGGGCGGTGTCGCCCACGGCCTCCAGCTCCTCGCGCAGCCGGGCCACGTTCGACCCGTCGAGCTCGCCCTCGACCTCGATCACCGCCACGTCCGGTCTCGGCCGCGACGACCGCAGCTCCAGGATGGGCTCCTCGTCCACCCGCACCTCCCAGGCGTCGTGTTCGGACAACGTCTCCCCGAGAATCATCGTGCACGACGCGTCGGCGCGCGCCCCGAGGCCCGGGTCAGCGGCGGCGCGGCACCGGGACCCGGTCCAGGTCCGCCGCGACGACGATCTCCCCGCCGAACACCGCCGCCGCCTCCTCGCCGAACGCGGCGGGATCGGGGTAGCGCTGGGAGAAGTGGGTGAGCACCAACCGCCGGACGCCGCACTCCGCCGCCACCCGTCCGGCCTGCGCCGCGGTGAGGTGGCCGTACTCCCGGGCCAGGTGCTCGTCGGCGGTCAGGAACGTCGACTCGATCACCAGCAGGTCCGCGCCCTCGGCCAGGGCGAAGACGCCGTCGCAGAGCCGGGTGTCCATGACCAGGGCGAACCGCTGGCCCGGCCGGGGGGCGCTCACCTCGTCGAGGGTCACGCTCCGGCCGGCGCGCTCAATCCGGCCGCGCTCCTGCAACTCGCGGACGGCCGGGCCGGACACGCCGGCCGCCGCGAGCCGCTCGGGCAGCATCCGCCGCCCGTCCGGCTCCACCAGCCGGTACCCGAACGCCTCCACCCCGTGGTCGAGCCGGCGGGCCTCCAGCACCCCGAACGGCCCCTCCGCGACCGGGCCGTCGGCCGTGACGGGTTCGAGGCGCAGGTCGAGGACGTCGTGGAACGGGGTGGCGTGGCGCAGGCGCTGCACGTACTCCGCGCCGGAGGCCGGGAAGTGCGCGTGCACCGGCCGCTCGACGCCGTCCAGCGACAGGCGCTGCAGGACGCCGGGCAGGCCCAGGCAGTGGTCGCCGTGCAGGTGGGTCAGGCAGATCCGGTGCACCGCGCTGCTCGCCACCCCGGCCCGGGTCATCTGGCGCTGGGTGCCCTCGCCCGGGTCGAAGAGCAGCCCGAGCCCGTCCCAGCGCAGCAGGTAGCCGTTGTGGTTGCGGGTGCGGGTCGGGACCTGGCTCGCGGTGCCCAGCACCACCAGCTCCCGACCGGACACCTCCCGACCGTACCTCCGCTCAGGTGCCGAACAGCCCGAGCGTCGCGCCGAAGGGGTCCTGCACGACCGCCATCCGGCCCCACGGGGTGGGGTCCGGGCCCATGACGACCGTGCCGCCGCCGGCGCGCACCGCCGCCAGCGCGCCGTCGACCTCGGCGACGGAGAAGTAGGCCAGCCAGTGCGACGGCGTGCCCTCCGGGGCGCCCATCCGGCCGCCGATGCCGCCGAGCGGGTCGCCGCCGGCGTGGAAGGTCGCGTAGTCGTCGGGGGCGCCCTCGACCGGCTGGTACGTGTAGCCGAAGACGTCGGCGTAGAACGCGCGGCCGGCCGCGGGATCGCTCAGCCGGGCGTCCTCCCAGACCAGCCCGCCGGGCTCGTTGACGACCTCGGCGCCGATCATGCCGAGGCTCTGCCAGATGCCGAACGCGGCGCCGGTGGGGTCGAGCGCGACGCACATCCGGCCGTTGCCGGGGATGTCCATGGGGTCGAACAGCAGGCTGCCGCCGTGCTCGGTGACCAGCTTGGCGGTGGCGTCGGCGTCGTCGCTGGCCAGGTAGAGGGTCCAGGCCGTGGGCGTGCCCTCGGTCTGCACCGGGCCCAGCCCGGCCGCGGCGCGGCCGCCGACCTGTGCGATGCGGTAGTGCCCGAACTGCTCGCCGGTGTCGACGAACTCCCAGCCCAGGACGGCGGAGTAGAACGCCGTGCCGGCGTCCACGTCCGGGACGGAGATGTCGGTCCAGCAGGGGGTGCCGGCGGGCCAGGGGGTCTCTCGGGTGGCCATGGTGTGCTCCAGGTCGGCGGTGTCGGTCGGTGTGGTCCATGTCCCAGGGCCGCCCATGCTGGCACCGACCACCGACGATCTCGTCCGCCGTGCGGAGTAGCCTCGCGCCGATGAACGCCCAGGTGCCCGTCGGGCTGGTGGTCGGCACCGAGGACTCCACGCCGCTGCAGTTCTCCGTCGCGCTCGCCCCCGGGCAGTACCTCCAGCTCGACGACGTCGTCGTCACGGTGCGCACGGTGCCCGGATTCGGTCCCGTCGCGACCTCGGGCGTGGTCACCGAGGTGCGGGCCCGGCACGAGGGCGCCGCGTACGGCTCGGACGTCTTCCTCATCGCCGATGGCGTGCTGCCCGCGCAGGTGCAGGAGATCGCGGAGGTGACCACCACCCGCGTCGAGCCCGAGTGCTACGTGCCGCCGACGCCGGGCGTCGCCGTGCACCGGGCCACCGGGGAGCAGCGCGCGCAGGCGCTGTACTTCGACCAGATGACGAGCCGGGTGCCCGTCGGGCTGGGCCGCGACGGCGACCCGATCTACGTCAACCTGGAGTTCCTCGACGGCACCCGCGGCGGCCACGTCTCCATCTCCGGCATCTCCGGGGTCGCCACCAAGACCAGCTTCGCGCTGTTCCTGCTCTACTCGGTGTTCTCCTCCGGGGTGCTCGGGCGGCGGGCGGTCAACGCGAAGGCGCTGGTGTTCAGCGTGAAGGGCGAGGACCTGCTGTTCCTCGACCACGCCAACACCAAGCTCGACGCCGACCGCCGCGCCGCGTACGCCGCCGTCGGGCTGCCGGCCGCGCCGTTCTCCTCGGTCGGCTTCTTCGCCCCGCCCACGCCCGAGGACCCGTCGGGGCGCCCGCACGTCGTCGGCCGGACGTCGGGCGTGGCGTCGTTCTGGTGGACGCTCGCGGAGTTCTGCGCGGGGGAGCTGCTGCCGTTCGTCTTCGCCGACGCGGAGGACGAGCGCAACCAGTACACGACCGTGATCCACCAGGTGGCCTCGCGCCTGAAGCGCGAGGCCCAGCCCGCGGCGGACGGCGCGGTGACGGTCGGGGGCCGCACGCTGCGCACCTACGACGCGTTGGTGGAGTTCGTGTCCGACCAGCTCGCCGACGAGGACGCCCGCCGCGACTGGGCGGGCCCGGTCACGGGCACCGGCACGATCAACGCGTTCCTGCGCAGGCTGCGCTCCTCGCTCAAGCCGCTGCGCACGATCGTGCGCGGCGACCTGGCCGACGCCCCCGGCCGCCGGGTGAGCACGGAGAACCAGCAGGTCACGGTCGTGGACCTGCACAACCTGCCGGAGCGCGCGCAGCGGTTCGTCGTCGGCGTGGTGCTGGCGGCCGAGACCGCCCGCAAGGAGCAGGCCGGGGCCGCGGGCCTGCTGTTCACCATGATCGACGAGCTGAACAAGTACGCGCCGCGGGAGGGGTCCTCGCCGATCAAGGAGGTGCTCCTCGACGTGGCCGAGCGCGGCCGCAGCCTCGGGATCATCCTCATCGGCGCCCAGCAGACGGCCAGCGAGGTGGAGCGCCGGATCGTCTCCAACTCCTCGATCAAGGTGGTCGGCCGGCTCGACCCGGCCGAGGCCGGGCGTCCCGAGTACGGGTTCCTCCCGCCGTCGCAGCGCGCCCGCGCGGTGCTCGCCAAGCCGGGCACGATGTTCGTCTCCCAGCCGGAGATCCCGGTGCCGCTGGCTGTGGAGTTCCCGTTCCCGGCCTGGGCGACCCGGCTCTCCGAGAGCGCGGGGGAGGTCCCGTCGACCAACGGCCGGGCCGCGCCCAAGGACCCGTTCGCCCGCCTCCCGGCCGTGCCCGACGAGGACGACGACGCCCCGTTCTGACGCGGACCCGGGCCGGCTGCCGGCTCAGTCCAGGCAGAACTCGTTGCCCTCCGGGTCGGTCATCACGATGAACCCCCCGTGCATCGGGGGAGCAGGCTCGTGGCGGCCGACCCGCGCGGCCCCGAGCGCGACGAGCCGCGCGCACTCGGCCTCCAGGGCGGCCATCCGCTCCCCGCCCTCCAGCCCGGGCGCGGCGCGGACGTCGAGGTGCAGGCGGTTCTTGGTGACCTTGGCCTCGGGCACCTGCTGGAAGAACAGCCGCGGGCCGTGCCCGTCCGGGTCCTCGATCGCCGACGCCGCGTTGCGCCGCTCCTCCGGTACCCCGGCCCGCTCGAGGAACGCGTCCCACGCGTCCAGCGGGTCGGCGCCCTCGGCCGGCTCGACGCCCGGCGGGAGGGGGTGGACGTAGCCCAGCGCGTCGCGCCAGAAGGACGACAGCGCCCGGGGGTCGTGGGAGTCGAAGGTGACCTGGAAGTAGCGGCTCATCGACCGGCTCCGTTCCGCGGTGGTGGGTGTCGTGGGGTGGGGTGCGGCGTCACGACGCCGGCAGGCCGCCGTGCAGGGCGAGGGTGGCGCCGAAGGGGTCGGTGACGATGCCCATGCGCCCGAACCCGGTGTCGGTGGCGGCCATGAGGACCGTGCCCCCGCCGCGCTGCGCGGCGGCCAGGGCGGCGTCGACGTCGGCGACCATGAAGTAGGGCAGCCAGTGGCCGGGGGTGCCCTCGGGGGCGCCGTCCATCCCGCCGATGCCGCCCGCCACGGTGCCGTCGACGCGGAAGGTCGCGTAGCCGTCCGGGGCGCCGGGCACCGCGTCGAAGGTGTACCCGAACACCGCGGCGAAGAACTGCTGCCCGGCCAGGGGGTCGGTGAGCCGGGCGTCCTCCCAGATCAGCCCGCCGGGCGCGTCGACGACCTCGGCGCCGCGCATGCCGCCGGCCTCCCACAGCCCGACGACCGCGCCGGTGACGTCGGTGACCACGGCCATCCGGCCGCGGCCGGGGATCTCCATCGGCTCCACGAGCACGGAGCCCCCGTGCCCGCGCACGGCCGCCACGGTGGCGTCGGCGTCGTCGGTGGCCAGATAGACGGTCCAGGCCGCGGGCTGCGCGGGGTCCGCCGTCGGGCCGACGGCGGCGGCGTCGCGCCCGTCGACGCGGGCGATGCCGTAGTGGCCGAACTCGGGCCCGAGGTCGACGAAGTCCCAGCCGAACAGCGCGCGGTAGAACGCGACGGCGGCGGGGACGTCGGGCACGGCGGCGTCGGCCCAGCAGGGGGTGCCGGCGGGCCACGGCGTGGTGCGGACGGGCATCGGGGACTCCTTCCGGGGCGTCGCGGCCCAGCCTGGCACCGACCCCCGACACCCTCGACCGCCCGCCTACGATGGCCGTCCCATGCGCTTCCTGCACACCGCCGACTGGCACGTCGGCAAGACGCTCAAGGGCATCTCGCGGCTCGACGAGCAGGAGGCGGTGCTGCGCGAGATCGTCGGCATCGCCCGCGAGCAGCAGGTCGACGCCGTGCTCGTGGCGGGCGACCTCTACGACACCGCCGCGCCGTCCGCGGCGGCGCAGCAGCTCGTCGTCCGCACGCTGCTCGGCCTGGCCCGCGACGGCATCGAGGTCGTCGCGATCGCCGGCAACCACGACCACGCCCCGATGCTCGACGCCTACCGGCCGCTGGCCTCCGCGGCCGGGATCACGCTGGTCGGGTCGGTGCGCCCGGCCGAGCGCGGCGGGGTCGTGCGGTTCACCGCGCGGTCCACGGGCGAGCCGGTGCAGGTCGCGGTGCTGCCGTTCCTGTCCCAGCGCTACGCGGTGCGGGCGGCCGAGCTGGTCGCGCAGACCCCGGCCCAGCACACCGGCGCCTACGACCAGCACCTGCGCGACGTCCTCGGCACGCTGACGGCCGGGTTCGCCGACGACTCGGTGAACCTGGTGATGGCGCACCTGACCGTCATCAACGGCACGTTCGGCGGCGGCGAGCGCGCCGCACAGTCGATCTTCGAGTACGCCGTGCCCGCCGGGATCTTCCCGATCGAGGCGCACTACGTCGCGCTCGGGCACCTGCACCGCCGCCAGCGCTGCGACGCGCCCTGCCCGGTGCACTACTCCGGCGCCCCGCTGGCCGTCGACTTCGGCGAGCAGGAGAACACCGCCGTCGTCTGCGTGGTCGACGCGAGCCCCGGCGCGCCCGCCCGGGTCACGGACGTGCCGGTGACGTCCGGGCGCCGGCTCGCGACCGTGCGCGGCAGCGTCGCGGAACTGTCGGACCTCGCCGCTAGCGTCGGCGACGCCTACCTGCGGGTGTGGGTCCGGGAGCCCGCGCGGGCCGGGTTGCGGGAGGAGGTGACGGCGCTGCTGCCGAACGCGCTGGAGGTCCGGATCGACCCGGAGTTCGCCGGGGCCGAGCCGTCCGGGCGCCCCGAGGCGGGCGGGGTGGGCCGCAGCCCGGCCCAGCTGTTCGGGGAGTACCTGGGCGCGCGCGGGGTGGCCGACCCGCGCGTCGAGAGCCTGTTCCGCACGCTGCACGACCGGGTCGTCTCGTCGTGAGGCCGGTCCGGCTGGAGATGGAGGGGTTCGCCTCCTTCCGCGAGCGCACGCTCGTCGACTTCACCGGGGCGGAGTACTTCGCCCTGGTCGGGCCCACGGGCGCGGGCAAGTCCACCGTGATCGACGCCATCACGTTCGCGCTCTACGGGTCGGTGCCGCGCTGGGACAACGCGCGCACGGTGTCCCTCGCGCTCGCCCCGACGGTCGGCCGCGGCGTCGTGCGGCTCGTGTTCGACCTCGGCGAGCACCGCTACGCGGTGGCCCGCGAGCTGCGGCGGGCGGCGTCGGGCGGGGTCACGGTGCGCAGCGCCCGGCTGGAGCGCCTGCTCGACCGCGACGACGCCGACGGCGACACCGAGCCGCTGGCCGACGGCGCGGGCGGGGTCACCGCCGCCGTGGAGACGCTGCTCGGGCTGCCCTTCGGCGACTTCACCACCTGCGTCGTCCTGCCCCAGGGCGACTTCGCGGAGTTCCTGCACGCCGAGCCGCGCAAGCGGCAGGAGAAGCTGGTCCGCATCCTCGGGCTGGGGGTCTACGACCGGATCGCCCGCGAGGCCAACGCGGAGGCCGCCGCGCAGCGCCAGCGCGCCGAGGTGCTCGGCGAGCAGCTGGCCGGCTACGCCGACGCCACCGAGGAGGCCCAGGCGGCGGCGGCCGCGCGGGTCGAGGCGCTGGCGGCGCTGGAGGAGCGCGTCGAGGCGCGGGTGCCCGAGGTGGCCGCGGCCGCCGACGCGCTGCGGGTCGCGCGGGAGCGTGTCCTGGGCGCGCTGGTGCGGCTCTCGGCGGGCCGGTCCCGCAAGCGGGCCCTGGATCTCCTGGGCCTGCCGCCCGGGCTCGCCGGGGAGCTCGAACGCAACGCGGGGCTGCTCGCCGCGCCCACCGGGCCGGCCGCGGAGGTCTACA
>JAPLAT010000634.1 GCA_026393175.1 Pseudonocardiales bacterium | reverse complement strand
CACCAGCCGCGCGGCGACGACCAGGGCGGCCACCAGCGCCGACCCGCCCGCCGCGACGAAGCCCCACGGGACGCCCGCGACGTCGCACACCCAGCCGAGCAGCGGCGCGCCGATCGGCGTGGTGCCGAGGAACAGCAGGCTCGGCATGGCGCCGGCGCACAAGGGCACCGGGCGCCTGGCCATCGACATCCAGCCCGACGGCGACCTCATCTTCGACGTCGGCAGCGCTGTGGGTGGCCAGCCGCTACGAGCTGCCGATGCTCGTGGTGATGGTCAACAACAGAGGGAAAGCTGGCCGCCCAGCGCGGACGCCGCTCGAGCGCGCCCACATCGGCATGGCCATATCCGACCCGGAGCCCGACTTCGCCGCGATCGCGCGGGTTCGGCTGGTGGGCCGAGGGCCGGTCACCGACCCGGCGGCCGTCGAGGACGCCGTGCGCCGGGCCGCGGAGCACGTCGCGGCGACCGGGCGCCCGGCGCTGGTCGACGTGGTCTGCCAGCCGAAGTAGTGGGGCCCCGGCCGGTCGTCGGCGTCCTGCACCCCGGGGCGATGGGCGCCGTGCTCGACGCGGCGCTCGTCCCGGCCGCGGCGCAGGTGCTCTGGGCGCGGACGGGCCGCAGCGCCGACACCGCCCGGCGGGCCGGCGCGGCCGGGCTCGTCGAGGTGCCCGACGTCGCCGAGCTGGTCCGGCGCGCGCACGTCGTCGTCTCCGTCTGCCCCCCGGCACGCGGCGCTCGACGTCGCCCGCGAGGTGTGCGCCGCGCTCGGCGACCAGCCCGACCGGCCGCTGTACCTCGACGCCAACGCGGTCGCCCCGGCCACGGTCGAGGCGATCGCTGCGCTGCTCGGGCCCGGGCACGTCGTCGACGGCAATGCGCTTCCTCCGCGGTGATCTCGTCGCCGGTGGGGGTCGGGGACGGACGCTAGGCCGGGCCCGGGCCGCGCGACCCGGGTCCTTGGTCCCGTCGCGGGCCTCACACGGGGGGACCGCGACCGTCCGGTGGTCCCGGCCCGCCACGACCGGCGTCGGTCGGCCCTGGTGGGCGGGGGCCGCCCTCAGGCGAGGGGATCGGCGGCGCGGCCCAGCCGCAGCGTCTCGCGCACGTGCCGCTCGACGAGGATGCCGAGGAACGCGTGCACGCGGACGTGCGCGTAGGCGTCCGCCGCCTCGGCGATCGCGGCGTCGACGGCCGCGACGGGGACGCCGGCCGCCGCCGCGTCGGCCCGCAGCCGGACTTGGGTCTCCTCGATCTGGGCGGTGACGGCCTCGCGGAGCTCGGTCGGCAGGTCCCGCGGGGCGGGCGTCGGACGGTCCACGGCGGTGCCCTTCGCTGGTCGGGGTGTACCGCCGCCGGCGGTACACCCCGATCGTGGGCTCCCGGCTGCACCGCCCACCCCGGGCGAACGTCCCGTCGCGGCCGGGCCCTCGCACCCGAACCCCCGGACCCGCGTTACCGCCGCCCCGTCGGGCCGGGCCTCAGAAGGCGACGCGGCGCACGGTCTCCGGGTGCAGGACGACCCGGAGCAGGTCCCCGGCCAGCATCGCGGCGAGGTCCGCGGCCCGGGTCGGGTCGTCGAGGTCCCAGTAGCGCGCGGCGAGGCGGGCGGCGAGGTC
>JAPLAT010000446.1 GCA_026393175.1 Pseudonocardiales bacterium | reverse complement strand
CTGCCGCCGATCAGCGGGAGCAGCGCCGGGATGCCGCGCAGCAGCCCGCCGAGCGCCACCAGCCCGACGGCGCCGCCGAGCGCGGGCTCGCGGCCGAACCGGGCGCCGACGGCGGGGCCGGCGAACGAGCCCGCGGCCATCATCAGCACCGCGCCGGCCTGCACCAGCCCGGCGACTCCCGCGGACGTGCCCAGCTCGGCGCGGACGGTCTCCAGCAGCGGCGGGTAGCCGGCCAGCGCGGCGCGGAGGTTGGCGGCCAGGGCGAGCAGGCCGAGCAGGACGACCCAGGGCCGCACCGCGGGGCGGACGGAGGTCACGGCGTCAGCCGGGCCACCGCGGCGTCGATGCGCTCGTCGGTCGCGGTGACGGCGACGCGCACGTGCTGCGCTCCCGCCGGACCGTAGAACTCTCCGGGTGCCACCAGGACACCGTGACCCGCGAACTCCCGCACCGTCAAACGGGAGGGCCGCCCGGCGGTGGCCCACAGGTACAGCCCGGCCTCGGAGTGGTCGACGCGCAGCCCGGCCGCCTCCAGCGCGACCCGCAGCCGGGCCCGGCGCGCGGCGTAGACGGCGGCCTGCGCGGCCACGTGGGCGTCGTCGGACGCGGCGGCCTCCATCGCCGCCTGCACCGGCCGCGGGACGATCATGCCGGCGTGCTTGCGCACCTCCAGCAGGCCCGCGACCAGGCCGGGGTCACCGGTGACGAACCCGGCGCGGTACCCGGCCAGGCCGCTGGACTTCGACATCGAGTGCACGGCGAGCAGGCCGTCGGGCGAGCCGCCGCAGACGTCGGGGTGCAGGATCGAGGCCGCGCCCGGCGACGAGCCGCCGCCTGCGGGGCCGGACAGCGACAGGTAGCACTCGTCCGACGCCACGACGGCGCCGCGCTCGCGCGCCCAGTCGACGACCTTGCGCAGGTGCTCGGGGGGCAGGACGCGCCCGGTCGGGTTGGAGGGTGAGTTCACCCACACCAGGCCGGGGCGCCGCGGGCCGAGCGCCGTCAGGCCGTCGGCGCGCACCGGGGTCGCCCCGGCGAGCAGCGCCCCGACTTCGTAGGTCGGGTACGCCAGCTCCGGGATGACGACGACGTCGCCCGCGCCCAGCCCGAGCAGCGTCGGCAGCCAGGCGACGAACTCCTTGGAGCCGATCGTCGGCAGCACCGCGACCGGGTCGACGGTGACGCCGAACCGCCGGTGCAGCGACCCGGCGATCGCCTCCCGCAGCGAGGCCGGGCCGTGCGTGGTCGGGTAGCCGGGCCCGTCGGCCGCGGGACCGGCCAGCGCTGCCCGCACGGACGGCGCGATGGGGTCCACCGGCGTGCCGACCGAGAGGTCGACGATGCCGTCCGGGTGGGCCTCCGCGAGCGCCCGGTCCTCCGCCAGGGAGTCCCAGGGGAAGTCGGGGAGAGCAGGCCTCACTCGTCGTGCTGCTGCGGGGGCAGGCTCTTGGCCGGCTCGACGTCCATCTCGATCTTGCCGACCTTCGACGCGCCGCCGGGCGAGCCGAGGTCGTCGAAGAAGTCGACGTTGGCCTTGGTGTAGGCCGTCCACTGGTCGGGGACGTCGTCCTCGTAGTAGATCGCCTCGACGGGGCACACCGGCTCGCAGGCACCGCAGTCCACGCACTCGTCCGGGTGGATGTACATCATCCGCCCGCCCTCGTAGATGCAGTCCACCGGGCACTCTTCGATGCACGCCTTGTCGAGGAGGTCCACGCAGGGCTCGGCGATCACGTAGGTCACTTCGGCGGTCCTCCGCTCAGGCAGTTCCGGGCAGGTCACAGTATGTCCCGGCGGTGGGCCCCGCACGCGCCGGGGGCGGTGTGAGAATCGTCGGGTGGATCACCTTCGCGCGCTCGCCGGGCATCGCGCAGCAGTCCGGTTCCGCGTCGGGGAACGCGCCGGGCGGCCGTTGCTCACCGACGCCGTCGGCGAGGTGGCGTTCGACGGAGCCGACCTCGTGGTGACCACCCGCAAGGGCCCGGTGCGGATCGCGCCCGGGGACGTCGTCGCGGCCCGCGCGGTGCCGCCCGCGGTCCCGCGGCGGGCGTCCTGGGCGGCCGTCGCGCGGCTGGAGGAGCTGTGCGCCGACGCCTGGCCCGCGCTCGCCGACGAGCGGCTGGGGGCCTGGCGGCTGCGCGCCGCGGGCGGGTACACCGGGCGCGCCAACGCGGCGCTGGCCGTCGGCGACCCGGGCGTGCCGGTCGGGGCGGCGCTGGACGCGGTGCGCGCGTTCGCGGCCGCGCACGGCGTCCCGCCGCGGGTGACGGTGCCGATGGGCTCGCCGTGGGACACCGCCGTCGCGGGCGCGGGCTGGGTGCTCGACGCCGGGCACGAGGCCGGCGCGGAGGTGGCGGTGCTGGTCGCCGACCTGGCCGCGCTGCCCCGGCCGGACGGGCCGTGGACGATCGACCTGCCCGAGCGGCCGACCCCCGAGTGGTGGGCCCTCGGGCTGCGCGGCGGGGAGCCGTCGGCGGCGCAGCGGCACGTGCTCGACCCGGGCGGCGAGCCGCGCACCGCGTTCGCGCTGGCCCGCGACGCCGCGGGCGGCTCCGTCGGGCAGGTGCGGGCGACCGTCGTGCAGGACCACCTGCACCTGTCCTGGCTGGAGGTCGTCCCGGCGGCCCGCCGCCGGGGCCTGGGCACGGCGCTCGTGGGCGCCGCCGCGGCGTGGGGCCGCGGGCACGGCGCCCGGTTCGGCGTGCTGCAGGTGGCGCTGCACAACACCGCCGCCCGGGGGCTCTACGCCGCCTCGGGGTGGACCGAGCACCACCGCTACCGCTACCTGGTCCCTCCGGGACCCGTGCGTGCGTAGAGGTGTTCTCGCCCTTGTCGGCGCCTACGGGCGGCGGAGCCGCTTCTCGGCCTCCCGCGCCGCCCGCTTGAGCCCGGACCACTCGCCGAGGTACTTCCCCACCGCGCCGACGACGGGCAGCATGCCCAGCCCGGCGTGGAACCGGTTGCCGTGCGGGCGCTTCTCCAGCTCGTCCTCCACCGCGAACAGCGCGCGGGCCAGCCGCCACATCGCCCCCGCGACGCGCTGCAGCGTCGGCCGCTCGCCCGGCACGGCGAGGTCGCCGGTGAGCTCGGTCGCGCGGGTCCGCGCCTCGGCGTCGGCCGCCGCGTCCGGCCGCTCGACGACGAGGTCGCGGCGGAACAGCACCGAGCCCAGCAGCGCCACCAGCTCGTCCTCGTCGCGGACGCCGTACTCCCCCGCGATCGCGACGAGCAGCAGCCCCTGCCCGACGGCCCCGAGCGCCGCCGACACCGGCAGCCGGTTGGCCAGCGCGCCGCCGATCCCGGGGACGGCCGCGACCAGCGTGGTGAACCGGCCGACCCGGCGCACCCACCAGCGGGACCGCTCCGGCGGGGTCATCGCGGCCCAGGCCGCCGTGCCCGGCACGTGGACGGCGGCGAGCGCGTCGAGGACCTTCTCGCGCAGGTCCCGGTCGGCGTCGCGGCGGTCGACGGCGTCGGCCGCGACCCGGGCCCGCAGGCCGAAGGGGTCGATCTCGCGCAGCCCGTCCAGCACCGGGCGGGTGGCCCGCACGAAGGGGCGCAGCACGCGCACCACGTCGCGGTCCGCGATCGGCCCCGCCACCGCGGCCCCGGCCTTCTTCGTCAGGTCAGCCATGCTCGTACTCCCCGTTCAGGATCTGCCGCAGCGCCCACAGGCCCGCCGCGACACCACCGATCACCAGCACCCCGGACTGCCACCACAGCGGCACCATCACGTCACCGCCGGGCGCCACGACGGCGAGCACGGCGACGGTCGCGAACCACGCCACCAGCGGCGCCGACGCGATCCCGGGCCGGGCGTCCAGCTCGCCCGCCCGCAGCACCAGCCACGGCAGGATCAGCAGCGTGAACACGATGCCCATCGGCACCGGCACGCCCCCGGTGAAGATCGGGGTGAACACCACGCCGAACGCGCCGAGCAGCACGCCGTCGAGCACCAGCAGCACCAGCGCGACGGCCTTCACGGGGCGATCCCGGTGAACAGGTCGGTGCCGCCCGCCCCGGCGCCCTCGCCGGGCACGCTGAACTCCTCGACCTCCAGCAGCGGCTGGGCCACGCCGTTGCTCATGGCCAGCGCCAGGTGCTCGCCGCTCTCCCAGAGCGCGATCTGCGTGGCGTGCGCCCGCATCGCCGCGACCCGCGCCGCCCGGACCCCCGAGACGTCCACCCGGACGGTCACGGCCTCGTCGGGCACGCTGGGCAGCTCGTCGGGGGCGGGCAGCCGGAACGGCAGGCCGGGCGCGTCGCGCAGCGCGGCCAGCCCGGCGTCGAGCGTGGAGCGCCCGACGACGGTGCAGCACAGGCGGACCGGGCCGAGCCGCGCGGACACCCGCTCCAGCGCCGCGACGGTGATCTCGTGCGCGCGCACGTGGTCGGGATGGCCGTACCCGCCGTCCGGCCCGTAGGTGACGACGACGTGCGGCGCGACCTCCTCCAGCACGGCGACGAGCGCGTCGACCTGGGCGTCGCGGGCGTCGGGCGCGGCGAACGCCCGCGGGTGCAGCACGTCGGGGAGGGCGGCGCGGACGCCGTGGCCGGCCAGCGCCATGCCGGAGTCGCGCCAGCGGCCGGGCCCGCCGAGGTAGCGGTGGTCGGTGACGCCCAGCGCCGCGCAGGCCGCGGCCAGCTCGCCGATGCGGTAGCCGCCGAGCTGGTCGGCGGCGTCGGGGCCGAGCTGCGCGAGCTCCGGCGGGATGATCTCGCCCTGCTCGCCGAGGGTGCAGGTCACGACCGTGACGGACGTACCGGGGTCGGCGGCGTACCGCGCGATCGTGCCCCCGGTGGCGAGGGTCTCGTCGTCCGGGTGGGCGTGCACGAGCAGCAGCCTGCGCATGATCCGCAGCCTATGTCGCCGGCCCGGACGCGGCCGAGTCGACCAGCTCCACCTCGAAGCCGTCGGAGTTCTCCAGGTAGGCGGCGCGGTGCGCGGGCCCGCCCGCGAACGGGTGCCGGTCGGCGAACAGCAGCGACCAGCCGTGCGCGGGCCCGTCGGCCACGAACGGCTCGAGGGCCGCGACGTGGAACGCGAGGTGGTTGAGCCCGGGGCGGCGCCGCTCGTGGCGGTCACCGAGGAGGTCCGGCGAGCGCTCGACGACGAGGTAGGTGCCCCCGAGCCGCCAGCTCCGCCCGGCCGGCCAGTCCTGGTACGGGTGCCAGCCGAGCCGGCCCAGCAGCCAGCCCCACTCGCGCACCGCCCGCGGGAGGTCGGGCACCCACACCTCGACGTGGTGCAGGTGCCCGGCCGGCCCGCTCAGTACTCCCCCGGCCGCTTCCCGCCGCCGTCGGGAGCCAGCGGCAGCTCGCCGTGGATGACGTCGACGGCGTCGGCGAAGTGGCACGCCGACCGGTGGCCCTGGCCGCGGTCGGTGAGCGCCGGGTACTCCTCGGCGCAGACGTCCTGGGCCTTCCAGCAGCGGGTGCGGAAGTGGCAGCCCGAGGGCGGGTTGACCGGCGAGGGCAGGTCGCCGGACAGCATGATCCGCTTCTTCTGGCCGCGCAGCGCCGGGTCGTGCGACGGCACCGACGAGAGCAGCGCCTGCGTATACGGGTGCGCGGGGCGCTCGTACACGTCGGCGTTGTCGCCGCTCTCGATGATCCGCCCCAGGTACATGACGTTGACCCGGTCGCTGATGTGCCGCACCACCGACAGGTCGTGCGCGATGAACAGGTAGGACAGCCCGAACTCGTTCTGCAGGTCCTCCAGCAGGTTGATCACCTGCGCCTGCACGGACACGTCGAGCGCCGAGACCGGCTCGTCGCACACGATGATCTCCGGCTTGAGCGCGAGCGCCCGGGCGATCCCGATGCGCTGGCGCTGCCCGCCGGAGAACTGGTGCGGGTAGCGGTTGACGAAGTCGGGGTTGAGCCCGACACGGTCGAGCAGGTCGCGCACGGCCTGGCGGCGCCCGCTCTTCGGCTCGACCTCGGGGTGGATCTCGAACGGCTCCCCGACGATGTCGCCGACCGTCATGCGCGGGTTCAGCGACGTGTAGGGGTCCTGGAAGATGATCTGGATCTGCCGGCGCAGTGCCCGGAGCTCCTTCGGGTTCATCGAGAAGACGTCGCGACCCTTGTAGGAGACCGCTCCCGCCGTCGGCTTCTCCAGCGCCATGAGCACCTTCGTCACCGTGGACTTGCCGCAGCCGGACTCGCCGACCAGGCCGACGGTCTCGCGCGGGTAGAGCTCCAGGTCCACGCCGTCGACGGCGCGGACGTGGCCCACGACCCGGCGCCGGACGATGCCGGTGCGGATCGGGAAGTGCTTGACCAGCCCGGAGACCTTGAGCAGGGGCTCGCCGGTGCGGTCGACGGGTGCGGCCTTGGCCAGGTCGACGGACTCAGACATCGAGCACCTCCTTCGCGAAGTGGCAGGCGCTGCGCCGGCCGGTCGCGACCTGCAGCAGCGGCGGGTCGTCGGCCCGGCAGACGTCCTGCGCCCGCGGGCAGCGCGGGTGGAACGCGCAGCCCGGCGGGATGGCCGCGAGGCTGGGCGGCGAGCCGACGATCGGCGAGAGCCTGCTGCCGACCTGGTCGACGCGCGGGATGCTGTTCATCAGCCCGACGGTGTAGGGGTGGGCGGGCCGGGTGAAGACGTCGTCGATCGACCCGGTCTCCACGATCCGGCCGGCGTACATGACGGCGACCCGGTCCGCGGTCTCGGCGACCACGCCGAGGTCGTGGGTGATCAGCACGATGCCCATGCCGTTCTCCCGCTGCAGCTCCAGCAGCAGGTCGACGATCTGGGCCTGCACGGTCACGTCCAGGGCCGTGGTCGGCTCGTCGGCGATGATCACCGCCGGGTCCAGCGCGAGCGCCATCGCGATCATGACGCGCTGCCGCATGCCGCCGGAGAACTGGTGCGGGTAGTCCTTGACGCGGCTGCGCGCGCCCGGGATCCGCACCCGGTCCATGAGCTCGGCGGCCTTCTCGAGCGCCTCCTTCTTGGAGGTGCCCCGGTGCACCCGGAACATCTCTGCGATCTGGGACCCGACCGTGAAGACCGGGTTGAGCGCGGAGAGGGCGTCCTGGAAGACCATCGAGATCTGCGCGCCGCGGACGGCGCGCTGCTCCTCGCCCGGCAGGGTGAGCAGGTCGGTCCCGTTGAACCGGATCGCCCCGGACGTGATCCGCGCGGGCGGGCTCTCCAGGATGCCCATGATGGCCTGCGCGCTCACGCTCTTGCCCGAGCCGGACTCGCCCAGGATCGCGAGCGTCTCGCCGCGGTCCAGGTGCCAGCTCACGTCGCGGACGGCGCGCACGGTGCCGTAGTCGGTGCGGAACTCGACGGACAGGCCGTCGACCTCCAGCAGGTGGTGGCCGGACGCGCCGCCGCTGCGGGGCTCCGGCTTGGTCAGGGGGAGGTTCACGTCGGACCGGTCTCCAGGTCGAAGCCCATGTCAGCGCAGCTTCGGGTCGAGTGCGTCGCGCAGCGCGTCACCGACGGAGATGAACGACAGCACGGTGACGACGAGGAACGCGCCGGGGAAGAGCAGCAGGTGCAGGGAGGTGCGCAGGAAGTTCTGCGCCTCGCCGATCATCAGGCCCCACGAGATCGCGGGCAGCCGCAGGCCGACGCCGAGGAACGACAGCGCCGCCTCGGCCGCGATGACCGCGCCGATGCTGATCGTGGCGTAGACGAGGACCGGGGCGAGGGCGTTGGGCAGGATGTGCCGGGTGATGATCCGGAACGTCCCCGCGCCGAGCGCCCTGGCGGCCTGCACGTAGTCGGAGTCGCGGATCGCCACCACGCTCGAGCGGACGAGGCGCATGGGCGTCATCCACGTGAGCACGAGCAGGGCGAAGGCGACCTGCGGGACCCCGCGCTGGTCGAACTGGTAGAGGATGATGATCGCGCCGAGGATGAACGGCATGCCGTAGAGCACGTCGGCGACGCGGGCGACCACGTTGTCCACCCAGCCGCCGAAGAACCCGGCGAGCGAGCCGAACACGAGCGCGATGATCAGGAACCCGCCGACGACCAGCACGCCGACGGTGATCGAGGCGCGGGCGCCGTAGACGACGTTGGCGTAGTAGTCGCAGCCCTGCAGGTCGTAGCCGAACCAGGCGTCGGCGCTGGGGCCCTGCCGGCTGCGCGACAGGTCGCAGAACCGCGGGTCGACGCGGGTGAACAGCTGGGGCACGACGGCCATCACGACGAGGATCAGGATGATCACCGCGCCGATGACGAACTGCGGCGAGCGGCGGAGCTGACGCCAGACGTCGCCCCACAGCCCGGCCTGCGCGACCGACCCGCCGGTGGCGGCGGCGACGGCGGAGCCCTCGGGCGACCCGGCGGCCACCCCGGTGCCCGGTGCGGGATCGTCGGCCAGGCCGACGCTCGGCGGGCCGCTGTCGGGGCTAGTCATACCGGATCCTCGGGTCCAGGGCGGCGTAGAGCACGTCCGCCACGAGGTTGAAGAAGATGTACACGAAGATCAGGAAGGTGGTGATCCCGACGACGACGGTGCCCTCCTGCGACCGCACCGCGTCGAACACCGCGGAGCCGATCCCGGGCAGGTTGAAGATGCCCTCGGTGATGATCGCGCCGCCCATCAGCGTGCCGAAGTCGGCGCCGATGAACGTCACGACCGCGATGAGGCTGTTGCGCAGCGTGTGCTTGCCGATGACCAGGCGCTCCGGCAGGCCCTTGGCCCGCGCCGTGCGCACGTAGTCGTTGCGCAGGTTCTCCGCGAGGCTCGTCCGCAGCAGCCGGGCGACGTAGGCCATCGAGGCCGAGGCCAGCGCGAAGCCCGGGAGGACGAAGCTGAGCAGGCCCTCGTTCGCGCCGCTGATCGGGAAGAGCGGGATCTGCACGCCGAGGAAGTACTGCAGCGTGAAGCCGAGCACGAAGACCGGGATGGCGATGAGGAACGTCGTGCTGACGAGCACGAGGTTGTCGAGGAAGCCGCCGCGGCGGATGCCGGCGAGGATGCCGGCGATCAGGCCGATGATCGCCTCGATGACGATGGCGACGACGGCGAGCTGGATCGTCACGGGCAGCCGCTGGCTGATCGTGTCGGCGACGGGGCGGCCGCTGAAGTCGATGCCCAGGTCGCCCTGCAGCAGGCCGCCCACGTACTTGAGGTACTGGACGAACACGTTGTCGTCGAGGTTGAAGCGCTCGCGCAGCTCGGCGGCGACGCCCGCCGGGAGCGGCCGGTCCCCGGCCAGCGCCCGGATGGGGTCCCCGGGCAGGGCGTAGACCAGGAAGAAGATGAAGAAGGATGCGCCGATCAGCACCGGGATCGCCAGCAGCAGGCGGCGCGCGATGTAGCGGGACAAGGGTGGACCTCGGCTTTCGCCGGCGGTGTGGCCGGTCGGTGGAGGGCTGAGCCGGAACGCCGCGCGGGGGCGCGACCCGGGCGGGTGCCCGGGTCGCGCCCCTGCGGCGAACGGGGGGACTCTAGCCGTTGACCGGCTGGACGAGGGTCAGGGCGACGTCCTGGAACGCGTCGAACTGCACGTTCTCGACGTTCTCGGAGCGGGCACCCTGGGTGAACCGGAAGAACATGGGCATGACCGGCATGTCCTCCAGGAGCAGGTCGTCGGCCTGCTGGTAGAGCGCGATGGCCTCCTCGTTCGAGGACGCCTGGTTGCCCTCGGTGACGAGCCGGTCGAACTCCGGGTTCGAGTAGAACGAGGTGTTCGAGCCGGCGGGCGGCAGCGCCGAGGTGCTGAACAGCGGCTCGAGGAAGTTCTGCGGGCTCGGGTAGTCCATGCCCCAGCCGAGGCGGAACGGGCCGGTCATGCCCTGCTCGTCCTGCAGCGGCAGGTACTGGGCGAAGTCCAGGTCACCGCGCAGGGAGTAGGTGATGCCGAGGTTCTGCTGCAGCTGGTTGCCCACGGCCTGCACCCAGGCGTCGTGGCCGGCGCCGGAGTTGAACCACAGCTCGACCGGCTGCGAGGTGTCGAAGCCGGACTCAGCCAGCAGCGCCTGGGCCCGCGCCGGGTCGTAGACGCAGTACTGGCAGGCGTCGGCGCGGTGGCCGTCGATGACCGGCGGGATGACGTCGGTGGCCGGGGTGCGGGCACCGGAGAAGATCGCCTCGGTGATCGCGGCCCGGTCGACGGCCATGGAGAACGCCTGGCGGACGCGCTTGTCGGCGAACCGCGGGTCGTAGGTCGGGAAGCCCATGTAGTCGAAGCCGGCGGCCTCGCGCTCGATGAACCGCTCGCCCAGCTCGGCCTGCGCGGTGGGGATGAGCTCCGGCGGGATCGACGGACGGATCACGTCCACGTTGCCGCCGAGGAGCTCGTTGTAGGCCGTGTTGATGTCGGTGATGATCCGGAACTCGATGGAGTCGGCGACCGGCTGGTCGTCACCGGCGTACTCGGCGAAGCGGGAGACCGTCAGGCCCTGGCCGGGCACGAACGGGCCGTCGGCCCGGAACGGGCCGTTGCCGATCGGCTGCTCGCCGAAGGCCGCCGGGTCGGCGAAGAACGCCTCGGGCAGCGGGGAGAACGCCATGTAGCCGACGGTCAGCGGGAACTGCGCGAACGGCGTGGCGAGCGTGACGGTGAACGTCGAGTCGTCGACGACCGCGAGGCCCGACATCGCCTCGACGGGGTTCTCCCCGTCGTAGCCGGCGATGTTGGAGAAGAAGTAGGAGGCGCCGAAGGCGTTCGCGACGTTGGCGTTGTAGTTCCACGCGTCGACGAAGGACGAGGCCGTGACCGGCGTGCCGTCGTGGAAGGTCCAGCCGTCCTTGAGCGTGACGGTCCAGGTGGTGTTGTCCTCGGACTCGATCGACTCCGCCACGCCCGTGTACTCGACCTCGGTGGTCTCGAGGTTGTAGTTCACCAGGGGCGTGAAGAGGGCCTTGAGGATCTGGTTGCCCTCGCTCTCCGTGGTGTTGCCCGGGATGAGCGGGTTCTCCGGGTCGCTGTTGATCGCGACGGAGAACGTGCCGCCGCCGGCCGCCGCCCCGCCCGAGTCGGGCGAGGTGCCACCGCCGCCGCCACAGGCCGCGAGCATCAGCGTCGCCGCCGCGCCGAGCGCGACGATCGACGCAACCCTCGATCTCCTCATGCTGTTTCCTGACCTCTCTCTGCTGGACCGCCCGGTCGGGCGCGACCGATCGTGTGTGCGGCACGCCCATGTGCTCGGACGGCTCACCGGACCCTCGGCACGGTATGAATCGGCTCGGTCTCCGTCATCGGCCCCGTGGCCATCGTGACCAAAGGGTGACCGGACCTGAACGTTGCGCCGACTCTGACCTACCTGCGGGTAACGACACGCGATCGGGCGAGAGTGTGCCACCCCACTGCGACCGATGTCACCGCGGGTAGCGTCACACCATGAGCGATCTGCTCCGTCCGGACCGGTCGGCCGCCGTCGCCGCCGAGCTCGTCGCGCTGCAGCGGGCCGCCTACGCGGTGGAGGCCGAGCTGATCGGGTCGACGGCCATCCCGCCGCTGCACGACACCGCGGGGTCCCTGGTCGGGGCCGGGCTGACGTGGTTCGGCACGCGCGACGGCGACGGCCTGGTGGGCGCCGTGGCGATCTCCGTCGAGCCCGGTCTCGTGGACCTGGAACGGCTCGTCGTCGCGCCACGGGCGTTCCGCCGCGGGATCGGCGCCGCACTGGTCCGGCACGTGCTCGGGTTCGCCGGGGCGCGCCCGGTCGTCGTGTCCACGGGGCGGGCCAACGTCCCCGCGCGGGCCCTCTACGAGCGCCTGGGCTTCGTCCGGACGGCGGACGAGGAGGTGCGGCCGGGCCTGTGGGTCACCCGCTACCGCCACCGTCCGGCTACTCCGGCGGGGCCCGCCAGAGATGGGCGTCGGCCAGCGGGCCCGTGACGAGCGGCCCCGGACCGACTCCCGTCGCGGCCTCGGCGGCGGGCGTGCTCACGACCAGCGAGACGGGCTGGAACAGCGGCAGCGCGGGCAGCCGGTTCCACAGCAGCTCCTCGGCCGCCCCGAGGCGCTGCGCGTCCTCGGGCTGCCCGCCCGCGGCGAGCGACTCCAGCAGGAACTGCACCATCGGCTCGCAGAAGCCGGTAGGGCCCGCGGGCGGGTCGGGGACCAGCGCGGTGGGCAGCGGGCACCCGTAGTCCGAGGCCAGCTCGGTGCCGGGGTCCCCGCCGACGGTGCGCGGACCGACGATGACGTCCACCCGCCCGTCGGCGGACGCCGGGGCCGCGGTCGGCGTCGCGCTCCCCGCGACCGTGCCCGGGGCCGCCGGTGCCGTCGTGGGGGCGGGGGCGGTCGTGGCCGGGGTGGTGGTGCCCGGGACGGCCGTGCCGGCACCGGGCACCTGGCCCGGCGCGGCGACGGGCTCGGTGAACAGCTGCGCGGCCGGCAGCTCGACGACCGACGCGTCGATCCCGGCGACGGCGAGCTGCGCGGCCACGAGCTGGGCCACCCGCCCGTCCTCGGCCCGCTCCTCCGCCGCCCCGACCAGCAGCGCGACCGGCTGCCCGTCGAGCGTCCAGACGCCCTCGGCGTCGCGCACCCAGCCGGCCGCGAGCAACTGCTGCTCGGCCGCGGCCGGGTCGGGCCGGGACGGCGCGCCCTCGGGGGCGGTGGCCGCGTACCCGGGCTGCGACGGGGCGAGGGCGAACGCGTCGGCGAGCAGCGCCTCGGGGGCCACCGCCTGCCGGACGGCGTCGCGGTCGATGAGGGCGGCGACGCCCCGGCGGGCGGCGGCGTCGGCCAGCGGCCCGCCGTCGGCGCGCAGGCCGAGCTGGGTGACCGTCGGCAGCGGCGCGGGCTGCACCCCCGGGGCCGGGGTGACCCCGCCCAGCGCGGTGCGCACGGCCGGGTCGGCCTCCGGGAGCCCGATGTCGACGTCGCCCGCGGCGAGGCCGGCCGCCATCGCGGTGTCGTCGAGGCGGCGCAGGACGAGCGTGTCCAGGACCGCGGGGGTGTCCCAGTAGGTGTCGTTGCGGGCGAGCACGACCTCGCCGCGCCCGGGGTCGACCGTCGCGAGCCGGAACGGGCCGCCCGAGGCCGGGAGCCCGCCGACGGTGGCGCCGCTCCACTGCCCGGGGGCGTCCTTGAGCAGGTGGGCGGGCAGCAGGTCCGCGAACAGCGTCCGCCAGGCCGGGTAGGGCGCCGCGAACACGACGTCGACGGCCTTGCCCCCGGCGCGCGAGCGCACCTCCGTGATCAGCCGGTACCCGGCGGCGTCGACGGCGCCCGGGTCGGCGCGCATCTGCTCCCAGAGGAAGACGAAGTCCTCCGCCGCGATCGGCGTGTTCGTCGACCAGGACGCCTCGAGGTTGAGCTCGTAGCTCACCGTGAACGGCTCGGTGGACACGACCTCCGCGCTCGTGGCGATCGTCGGGTCGAGCACGAGCGTGCCGTCGACGGCCGGGCGGAACACCGACGGCAGCACCAGCGACGCGACCGCGGTGGTCATCGGCGACGTGTGCGCCAGCAGGTGCGGGTTGAACCCCGCCCCCAGGTCCTCGACGCCGACGACGAGCTCGGTGGGCTCGGCCGGCGCCGTCGGCTCCGGCGGGGACTCCACGACGGGCACCTGGGTGCACGCGGTGAGCACCCCGACCAGCAGGGGGAGCAGGAGGACGCGCCGCACCCGGCCATCCTCGCACCGACGGGTGACGCCCTCGCCCGTCCCCCCGCGGTCCGCCACCCGGCCGTCAGCCCGCGGCGGCCTTGGCCCGGGAGCGCTGCCGGTTGCGGGTGTGGCTGTCCAGCTCCACCTTGCGGATCCGCACCGACTCCGGGGTCACCTCGACGCACTCGTCGTTGGCCAGGAACTCCAGCGACTGCTCCAGGGTGAGGATCGTCGGCGGGGTCAGCTTGACCAGCTCGTCGCTGGTGGACATCCGCATGTTCGTCAGCTTCTTCTCGCGGACGATGTTGACCTCGAGGTCCTCGTTGCGGGTGTACTCGCCGATCACCATGCCCGCGTAGACCTGCGTGGTCGGGCCGACGAACAGCGTGCCGCGGTCGGACAGCGCGTCCACCGCGTAGGCGGTGACGGCGCCGGAGCGGTCGGCGATGAGCGAGCCGCGCAGCCGCGCGTTGATCTCGCCGACCCAGGGGCCGTAGCCGTCGAACACGTGGCTGGCGATGCCGGCGCCGCGGGTGATGGTGAGGAACTCGGTGCGGAAGCCGATCAGGCCGCGGGACGGGACGCGGTAGTCCATGCGCACGCGGGTCTCCCCGTGCACGAGGTTGACCAGCTCGCCCTTGCGCCCGGCCAGCAGCTGGGTGACGGCGCCGAGGTGCTCGGTGGGGACGTCGGCCGAGAGCTGCTCGAACGGCTCGTGCAGCTTGCCGTCGATCGTCTTCGTGACGACCTCGGGCTTGCCGACGGTCATCTCGAAGCCCTCGCGGCGCATCGTCTCCACGAGGATGGCCAGCGCCAGCTCGCCGCGGCCCTGCACCTCCCACGCGTCGGGGCGCTCGGTGGGCAGCACGCGCAGCGACACGTTGCCGACCAGCTCGGAGTCCAGCCGGCCCTTCACCTGGCGGGCGGTGAGCTTGGTGCCCGGGTGCGGGTCGCGGCCGACCAGCGGGGACGTGTTGATGCCGATGGTCAGCGAGATCGCCGGCTCGTCGACGTGGATGCGCGGCAGCGGGACCGGGTTCTCCGGGTCGGCAAGGGTGTCGCCGATGGTGACCTCGGCGATGCCCGCGACGGCGACCAGGTCACCGGCCACGGCCTCGTCGGTGGGCACGCGGGTGAGCGCCTCGGTGCGCAGCAGCTCGGTGATCTTGACCGTCTTCACGGTGCCGTCGGCCTGGCACCAGCCGACCTGCTGCCCGCGCTTGATCACACCGGCGCGCACGCGGCACAGCGCGATGCGGCCGAGGAAGCTCGTCGCGTCGAGGTTGGTGACGTGGGCCTGCAGCGGCGCGTCCGGGTCGTCGGCGGGCGGCGGGACCGTCTCGGTGATGACGTCGAACAGCGTCTGCAGGCCGGGCTCGTCGGGCAGGTCGCCGTCGGCGGGGCGGGTGCGGCTGGCGCGCCCGGCACGGCCGCTCGCGTAGACGACGGGCAGGTCGAGCAGGTGCGCGGTCATCGTCTCGTCGAGCTCGAGCTCGTCGGCCAGCTCCAGCAGGAGCTCCAGGCTCTCGTCGACGACCTCGGCGCAGCGGGCGTCCGGGCGGTCGGTCTTGTTGACGACCAGCACGACGGGCAGGCCGGCGAGCAGCGTCTTGCGCAGCACGAACCGGGTCTGGGGCAGCGGGCCCTCGCTCGCGTCGACCAGCAGCACCACGCCGTCGACCATGGACAGGCCGCGCTCGACCTCGCCGCCGAAGTCGGCGTGGCCGGGGGTGTCGACGACGTTGAGCGTCATCCCGTGCCAGTTGATCGCCGTGTGCTTCGCGAGGATCGTGATGCCCTTCTCGCGCTCGAGGTCGCCGGAGTCCATGACCCGGTCGACGACGGCGGCGCGCTCGCCGAAGGCACCCGAGGCGCGCAGCATGGCGTCCACGAGGGTGGTCTTGCCGTGGTCGACGTGCGCGACGATGGCGACGTTGCGGAGGTCGCCGCCGCGGCGGGTCGCGCCGGGGGCCTCGGCGAGGGTGGACGCTGCTGTGCTCACACTTCACGGTAGCCCGTCCGGACCCCTGCCCCGTCCCCGGTGTGAGGACAGCCTGCCCTGGTCGACGAGCCGCGGACCTCGCCGTCGTCCCCGGCGGCTGAACCGATTCCGGCGACGCAGCGCGTTGACCGGGGGCGACGGCGCGCCGAGCGGTCCGGACGGGCGTCGCGGTCGGGCGTACCGCCCCGATGCTGCGGATCCTCCCGGCGCCGCCTGCTGGGCGCGGGATCCCGCGATCGTGGTGAACGTCACCCCGGCACCGGTCCGCGCCGGGCCGGGCGTGCGCCGCCGCCGGTCACCCGCGCGCGGTCCGGGCGACCGGCCAGCAGCCGTCCGGCCGCGACCGCCCCGGGCGTGCCGGCGCTGCGGCGGTGGGCGGCCAGGACGGCGGCCCGCGGGACCGCCTCGCGCAGCATCCGGTCGAGGAACGCCGGCCCGTCCGCCCCGAGGTCGACCGCCGTGTCCAGCACCGTGAGCGGCGGGGCGGTGACGGCCACACCCCGCCGCAGGCCCACGTCGTCCGGGGCGAGGTCGCGCCTGCGCACGACCACGCCCGGGCGGGACCGGGTCTGCCGGGACCGCGGCACGGTGATCCCGACGGCCCGCGGCGCCTCGGCCCGCAGCCCCCACCACCACGCCGCGGCCGCGCCGTCGAGCACGGCGCCCCCGCCCGCCCAGAGCACCGCGGCCCGGACGGCGACGACCGCGTCGTGCGGGTACCCGGCCGCCAGGTAGACCCCCGGGTGCAGCGGGCGCCAGAGCCGCAGGCGCACCCGGCGGTCGACCTCGGCCCTCGGGATCCCGGCGGCCAGGGCCTGCGCGCGGGTGACGACACCGGACTGGACGGCCAGCAGTTCCTCGACGGTCATGCCGCAGACCGACGGACCCGGGCCCCGGCCGGTTCCCGACCGGGCCGGATCCCCGCGCTCGCCGGAACCCGCGCGCGGCGCCTGCGGGGCGTCGGGGGGCGGGCCGCCCCGGAGGACCTCGTGATCGCCGGAACCGGACATTCCGGCCACCGGTGGCGCCCCTGTCCCGCTCCTGGTGATCACTCCACCCCCGCCGGCCCGACCCGTCCACGCCCGGCCGGACGACCGGGCCCCGCCGGGACGTCAGCCCCGGAGGGCGGCCGCCAGGTCCTCCAGCACGGCGCGGTCGGCGTCCACCCAGTCCAGCGCCGCGAACTCGGGGGCCGCCACCCAGCGCAGCGCCGCGTGCTCGAGCGCCACGGGCTCGGGCGAGCCGGGCAGCAGCTCCGCGAGGTGCACGCGCAGCACGCCGGCGGGGAGCGGCAGGTCGGCGCCGAGCCGTCCGGTGGCCCGGACCTGCGCCCCGAGCTCCTCGCGGCACTCCCTGGCGAGGGCGTCGGGCTCGGACTCCCCCGCCTCGACCCGCCCCCCGGGC
>JAPLAT010000126.1 GCA_026393175.1 Pseudonocardiales bacterium | reverse complement strand
CGTGGAGGCGCTGGCCGACGACGTGCTGCCGCACTACGGCGTCTCCACCGGGTTCGGCGCGCTCGCCACCCGGCACATCCCCGTCGAGCGGCGCGCCCAGCTGCAGCGCAGCCTCATCCGCTCGCACGCCGCGGGCACCGGGCCTGAGGTGGAGCGCGAGGTCGTGCGCGCGCTGCTGGTGCTGCGGCTGGCCACGCTCGCCACCGGCCGCACGGGTGTCCGCCCCGCGACGGCCCGGGTGTACGCGCAGATGCTCAGCGTCGGGATCACCCCGGTCGTGCCGGAGTACGGGTCGCTGGGCTGCTCGGGCGACCTCGCCCCGCTCGCCGCGTGCGCGCTGGCCGCGACGGGGGAGGGCCGGGTCCGCGACGCGGACGGCGCGCTCGTCCCGGCCGCCGACGCGCTCGCCGCCGCCGGGATCGCGCCGCTGGAGCCGGCCGAGAAGGAGGGCCTGGCGCTCATCAACGGCACCGACGGGATGCTCGGCATGCTCCTGCTCGCCGCGCACGACCTGCGGCTGCTGCTGCGCACCGCGGACGTCACCGCCGCGATGAGCGTGGAGGCGCTGCTCGGCACGGACGCCGTGTTCGCCCCCGAGCTGCACGCGCTGCGCCCGCACCCGGGCCAGGCCGCGAGCGCCGCCAACCTCACCGCGCTGCTCGCCGGCTCGGCGATCATGGAGAGCCACCGCAACCCCGAGTGCACCCGCGTGCAGGACGCGTACTCGCTGCGCTGCTCGCCGCAGGTGCACGGCGCGGTCCGCGACACGCTCGCGCACGCCGAGGCCGTCGCCGGCCGCGAGCTGGCCGCCGCGATCGACAACCCCGTCGTGCTCCCCGACGGCCGCGTGGAGAGCAACGGCAACTTCCACGGCGCCCCGCTGGGCTACGTCCTGGACTTCCTCGCGATCGCCGTCGCCGACCTGGCCTCGATCAGCGAGCGCCGCACCGACCGGTTCCTCGACGTCTCCCGCTCGGCCGGGCTGCCGCCGTTCCTCGCCGACGACCCGGGCGTCGACTCCGGGCACATGATCGCCCAGTACACGCAGGCCGGGATCGTGTCCGAGCTCAAGCGCCTGGCCGTGCCGGCGTCGGTGGACTCGATCCCGTCCAGCGCGATGCAGGAGGACCACGTGTCCATGGGCTGGTCGGCCGCGCGCAAGCTCCGCCGCGCCGTCGACGGCCTGGGCCGCGTGCTCGCGATCGAGCTGCTCACCGCCGCCCGCGCGCTCGACCTGCGGGCCCCCCTGACCCCCGCCCCCGCGACGGCCGCCGTCGTCGCCGGGCTGCGGGCGACCGTCGCCGGGCCCGGGCCCGACCGGCACCTCGGGCCGGAGATCGACGCGGCCCACGCCTACGTGACCACCGGCGCCGCCCTGGCCGCCGCCGAGCGGGCCGCGGGCCCGCTGCGCTGACGCGCCCGCCCGACCCCGGACCGACGAAGGAGGCAACGACATGGACGGCGCCCGCCCCGTGCGCGCCCCGCGCGGCACCACGCTCACCGCCCGGTCCTGGCAGGCCGAGGCCCCCCTGCGGATGCTGCAGAACAACCTCGACCCGGAGGTGGCCGAGCGGCCCGACGACCTCGTCGTCTACGGCGGCACCGGGCGGGCCGCGCGTGACTGGCGCTCCTTCGACGCGATGGTGCGCACGCTCACCGACCTGCGCGAGGACGAGACGATGCTCGTCCAGTCCGGCAAGCCGGTGGGCGTGCTGCGCACGCACGAGTGGGCGCCGCGGGTGCTCCTCGCCAACTCCAAC
>JAPLAT010000709.1 GCA_026393175.1 Pseudonocardiales bacterium | reverse complement strand
GCGCCGGACAGGCCGCCGTCGCTGCGCAGGATCGCCAGCTCGCCCGACACCCCGCCGTCGCGCAGCTGGGCCGACAGCGTCTCGACGTACCGCTTGACCTGCGGCTGCACGTAGCCGTTCGCCACGGTCGTGACCGTGCGCTCGTACTCGCGCAGCTCGGGCAGCACGTCGCTCGACAGCGAGACCGGCACCCCGGGCAGCACCTCCGCGGCGATCGCGGCGATCCGCTGCTCGTGCGCCGGGTCGGCGAAGGAGTTGATGAGCGAGACGGCGAGGGCCTGGACGCCGCCCAGCTTCGCGAGCTGCGCGCGCACGTCGGCCTCATCGAGCGGGCGGATCACGGCCCCGTCGCTGGCGATCCGCTCGTCCACCTCCACGGTGTTCTCCAGCGCGGCCAGCGGCTCGGGCTTCGGCCAGATGATCCAGCCCGCCAGCCCGCCGGGGACGTACGAGCGGGCGATCTGCAGGACCTGCCGGAACCCCTTCGTCGTCACCAGCCCGACCGTGGCGCCCTTGCCCTCGAGGATCGCGTTCGTCGCGACCGTGGTGCCGTGCAGCACCTGGGCGACGTCGCCCAGCGAGATGCCGGCGTCCTCGCAGACCCGCGCGATGCCGTTGAGCACGCCCACGGCCTGGTCGGACGGCGTGGAGGCCGTCTTTGCCCGCCACGTCGCGCCGCTGGCCTCGTCCACGAGCAGCACGTCGGTGAACGTGCCCCCCACGTCGACTCCCAGCCGGTAGGTCATCGGTCCTCCTGCGCATCGGCGGCGGCACGGACCATCACGGCCCGGGCGTTGTGGATGTGGGCGGTCATGACGGCGCGCGCCCACGCCGGGTCGCCTGCCCGCACCGCGGCGACGATCTCGACGTGGTGGGCGAGGCTGCGGCGCAGCGACGCGTCGTCGTAGGAGTGGAAGTTGCGGACGACGATCGGCGGGTGGACGGCCCCGGCCAGCGCGGCCGCCGTCGCCGGGTGGTCGGCGAGCGCGACGAGCCGGTCGTGGAACTCGCGGTTGAGCGGCACGAGGGCGTCGAGGTCCTGGTCGGGGCCCGGCGAGCCGACGGCGACCATCGCGTGGGCCAGGTCGTGCAGCGCCTCGACGTCCGCCGGGGTCGCGCGGGGCACGGCCAGCGCGGTGAGCCGCGGCTCCAGCGCGGCCCGCAGCTCGAAGACCCCCTCCAGCTCGGCGACCGACCAGCTCGCGACCCGCGCCCCGCGGTTGGGCACCAGCTCCACGAGCCCCTCGGCGGCGAGCCGGCCCAGCGCCTCGCGCACCGGGGTGCGGCTCACGCCCAGCCGCTCGGCCAGCTCGACCTCGGCGAGGCGCGCGCCGGCGGGGACGTCGCCGCGCAGGATGAGGTCCCGCAGCGCCGTGACGGTGCGGCCCGTCGAGGTCTCCGCTCGGGTCACGCCCACCTCCTGCCGCCGAATTGTGTGCAAACTAGAGCCACCTCGCGGGCGATCACAAGACCTTCCCGCTGCTTTGCATGCAAAGAGCCGCAGCGGCCCGGGCCGTCGCATGTCCGGCCCCGCGCTGGCCCCGCCTCCCCGCATCGCAGCGGGGTGACCCTGCTCCGACCCAGTCGCAGCGGGGTGGCACCGCTGCGATGCGGTGGGGCGAGGCCGCGCAGGATTGTGTGCAAATCCTTCCCGTACTGGCCCAGGAGGCGTAGTTTCGGGGCCAGTTGCATACATCAGGCGGAGGAGTGCGCGTGGGAGAGCTGCTGTCCGGGCCGACGGAGCCCCGGGCCCGGTTGCGGGCCCTGCTGGCGGGTGGGGGCCCGGTGGTGGCTCCGGGGGCCTACGACGCGCTGTCCGCGCGGCTCGTCGAGCAGGCCGGGTTCGACGTCGTCTACATGACCGGCTTCGGCACCACGGCGTCGCTGATCGGGCGGCCGGACGTCGGGCTGCTCACCGGGTCGGAGATGGTCGACAACGCCCGCCGGATCGTCGCCGCCGTGGACGTGCCGGTCATCGCCGACGCGGACACCGGCTACGGCAACGCGATCAACGTCGTGCGCACCGTGCAGCTCTACGAGCAGGCCGGGGTGGCGGGGCTGCACCTGGAGGACCAGGTCAACCCGAAGAAGTGCGGGCACATGTCGGGCAAGGCCGTGATCGACGCCGACGAGATGGCCGGCAAGATCCGCGCCGCCGTCGCCGCCCGACGCGACCCCGACCTGCTGCTCATCGCCCTCACCGACGCCGCCGCCGTCGAGGGGCTGGATGCGGCGATCGCCCGCGCCCGGGTCTACGCCGACGCGGGGGCGGACGTGCTGTTCGTGGAGGCCCCGACGTCCGAGGCCGACATCGCCCGTGTGGCCACCGAGCTGTCCGGCGTCGCCCCGCTGGTGTTCAACTGGGCCGAGGGCGGCCGCACGCCCGCGATCCCGCTGGACCGGATCGCCGAGCTGGGCTTCTCCCTGGTGCTCTACCCGATCGGCACCCTGCTCGCCGCCACCGCCGGGATCCGGTCGCTGCTGGAGACCCTGCGCGCCGACGGCACCCCGGTCGCCGCGATGCCCGGCCTGCCCACGTTCGGCGGCTTCACCGATCTCATCGGCCTGCCGGAGATCCACGACCTGGAGACCCGCTTCCGCCCCTGAGAGCTGCGCGCGCCCCGTCGGTGACAGACGGCGGCGGGCGGATCAGCGGGCCTGCGCGCGCAGGTGCCGCAGCGCGAGTCCCCCGCCGATCCCGGGGACCAGGCCGAGCAGCCGCGTCCGCCGGGTGGCGCCGGGCAGCAGCAGCGTCGCCCCGATGACGACGAGGTAGGCCGTCCCGTGCAGCGGCC